>DATFXZ010000756.1:0-9550 GCA_035315305.1 Terriglobia bacterium
GCTGCGTCCATCAGGGACTGAGTCTCGATGCCCGAGCACGGCAGGTCCAGGATCTGGTCGAACGGAGCGAGCTGCAGAGTCTGCTTCGGGACATTCCACGGACCAGTCAATACTTTCGGATCTTCGATCAAGGCTTCGATCTCTAGCGTGTTTGCGTCCACGCGTCGATATCGTTCAACGATGTGCAAAGCGTCGGAATGAAACGACACACGCCCTTCTGCGGATATCCAGTTTGTGTCGGAGAAGTTCGTCTTGTCGACGACGAGCGTATCACCGTCCCAGTGGCCCACCGCATCTCCACGATATGAAGGAGGCGCATCGTCACGGTGTTTCCTTCCGTCGGTCGGGATAATTTGGAATCCATGATAGGTTTCCGTCAGCATTATCACGAACTTCGGAGTTTGGACGATCTGACCAACGGCGCCCACGCTGAACAGACTGACGTTCAACGTCCCAAAGGCAACTGGGACGCATTTTAGTGTCGGATCGTCTTTGTCTCCCAGTGTCTTCGCCTTTTCCAGAGCCCAAGGCTGATACAAGCTTGCAAAAGAAGTAGGCTGCTGCGCGCCTCCACGTCCGCCTCCTCGCGCTCCCTGGCCACCAGCCGGCCCGCCTCGCCTGCCGCCAATGTCGCTGCCGGGCCACCAAACTCCTGACAGATCCGGATGACCATCCGGCATGCGCGGGACGCTCTGGGAAACACCGTTGTTCCCTCGAGCCCCGGTTGATGTGGCTCCTCTCTGTGCACCTACTGGACTGACCGCGACCAGTGCGAACAATACCGAGACCGTGGCGATCAAAACGCGCATCATATTTCACCCCCGCTTTTCTGGCCGAGACTCATCACTCACAACTCATAACTCACTTTGTTTCCGGCCCCGCCTGAGACCCAAAGAGCCCATACACTTTTCCATCAGCCGTCACGAGCTCTCTCAACATTCCCATTTTTTGCGAAGCGTCCCTGGCGCGGAAACCCTTGATCGTGACTTCGACTCCAGCCTTGATGAGACCAGGTTTGAAACCGTTTCGAATCATCCCGCTCGGCGTCCCGGCTTCGAAGGCCCACTTTTCCACATTCCCGCTGGTGTCGCGCACTTCGAGGAAGAACCAGGAATGAGGGTTTTCCAACCGAATTTGAGTGATCACACCGCGAACCGTCACCGGCTGATCGGGATCGAACGCTGCAGTGAATGAGTGATGTGCCAATGCGGGCAGTCCGGAGCCAAGCAAAATAACGCCCGTCACCAGGACAGCGAGAACTCTTCGTTTCATACCAGCCTCCGTTCCTCCAATTGTGATTGCAGTCAAACGTGTCCTGTTCTTACTACGGGCATCATGAGCAGGTCAAGGTATGCGATGAGACAAAGCCTGATGCGGCGGAGAAAATACTTATGCCAGCTGTTTCCGCAGCCACGCCTGGGCCAGGCGCAGTTCACGACGAACCACGTGAACGGATAGCGAGAGGGCGTCTGCCGACTCTTCGGCGGTCATCCCGCTGAAGTAACGCATCTCGATGAGCTGGACCTTCAACGGATCAGACTGTCCCAATCGTTCGAGCGCTTGATCGATTAGCAGTAGGGCACGATCGGGCTGCCGTCCCAAGTCGGGAATCTCCGTCAACGGCACTTCCGCACCATTGCGCTTTCCCGTTGCCCTGGCGCGAGCCATTTCGACCAGAATCTGGCGCATCAGCCGCGAGGCGATGCCATAGAACTGTGAACGGCTCTCGTATGAGGGATGGCGTCCACGTGCCAGGCGCAAAAAGGTCTCGTGCACCAGTTCCGCGGTCTGGAGGGGATCGCCTTTACGTTCCTTCCGGAGGTGGGATGACGCCAGTTTCTTCAGCTCGCCGTATACGAGCGAAATCAGCGAGTCAAACGCATCTTTATCGCCCGCTTGAATGCGCTGCAAGAGTCCCGTGATTTCCATCAAAAGGATCTGCCGTGTAAAAAGTCTTCATCGGACGCTAATTCTATCGACGAATCTCGCATTTAAATATTGGGACGAATACTTAGTCATAAAGAGGTGCACCGTGAAGCAATTGAATGTCGCCGGGAAGATTCGGAACTGCCTGATTTGCCTATTCGTCTTTGGGCTTGTTGTGGCGTTTTCGGTTGCGGAGCAGAGAATCGTAGCCAATCTTGCCGCTTTCCCAAACCCCGCCGGCGTGATCCGCACCTACAATGTGAACGGTGATATTGATTTAACGGGTTCGTTCTTTCAGAGCCTCGGTACTAACGGTCGTAGCTGCGGCAGCTGCCATCAGCCGAGCGATGCGATGTCAGTATCGGCCGCGCACGTCCAGGCAAGATTCGACGAATCGGGTGGCCTCGATCCGATCTTCCGCACGAATGATGGTTCAAATTGCGATCACGATATTGATGTTTCGACACTGGCCGGCCGCTCTGCTGCGTACAGCCTCCTTCGCACGAGAGGATTGATTCGGATTGCGCTCGAGATCCCTGCGAGTCGCGATTTCGACGTAGTGCGAATCCAAAACCCGTACGGTTGCAATGAAACGCACGTGATTTCCATGTACCGGCGTCCACTGCCGGCGACGAATTTGAGGTTCCTGACCACTGTCATGTTTGACGGGCGGGAGTCATCAATGCAAACCGGAACGACGCCGATCACGTTTGCCAATTCTCCGGAGTCACTTCTGGCCGACCTTTCACATCAAGCGATTGATGCGACGGTAGGTCATGCTCAGGCACTTACGGCACCGACAGTCGAGCAGCTGAGCGACATTGTGAATTTCGAGATGGGTCTGTCAACGGCACAAGCGCAAGACAACGGAGTGGGCAGTCTTCGCGCTCGAGGAGCGACGGGAGGTCCGCAGGCGCTGGCTGACGAACTGTTCTTCGTAGGCGTTAACGACCCCGTCGGGTTGAATCCTCATCCGATCAGTTTTACCAGCAAAATTTTCAATTTGTTCGACACATGGGAAGATGCATCTCCCCGACGCCGGGCGATTTATCGTGGGGAAACGGTGTTCAACACGAAGACGTTCAGCGTATCGGATGTAGCCGGTCTCAACGGCGCCACATTCTCCAGCGGTGTCACGGTAGCCGGCACGGTCGTCTCCACCACTTGCGGGATTTGTCATGACACACCAAACGTGGGAAATCATTCTGTATCGGCTCCCTTGAATATCGGAGTAGCGGACGCGCCGGGTGGTCGAAATGTGCTGGATGTCCGCTATCTACCGGTCATCACAATTTGCCAACGACCAGCACTCACGACGTGCGTCAATACTACCGACCCGGGTCGCGCGATGATCTCGGGCAGTTTTGCGGATATCGGCAAGTTCAAGGGCCCCATTCTTCGGGGACTTGCCGCGCGTGCACCATATTTCCACAACGGAAGCGCCCATTCATTGATGGATGTTGTCGATTTCTACGATTCCCGTTTCAACATCGGTTTTACTTCACAAGAAAAATTAGATCTCGTCGCCTTTCTCAATTCTCTTTAAGTCGTTTGCGTCGCTTCGCTCTTCATTCCTTTTGACCACGACATTAAAATACGGGCTGCTCTCTGGAAAGCGAGTGAAGATGATCCGACGCGCGAATCTCATTAGCCATGCCCTGCTGATTCTCTGCACGACGGGATGGGGTTTTGCGACAGGCCGTTCCGATGTTGCAGACGCTGTGATGAACGGAAATAGGACCGCTCTCCGCACACTTCTACAGCAGAGAGCGGACGTTAATGCGGCACAAGTAGATCGTACGACGGCGCTGCACTGGGCTGTGTACCGCGACGATATGGAGGCAGCGCGCCTCTTGATCGGCGCGGGAGCTAAGGTCGATGCGGCGAATCGTGAAGGCATTACGCCCCTGCACATGGCTTCTCTTTACGGAAATGTGGAATTGATCAACGCGCTCGTGAATGCTGGAGCCAACCCGAAGCAGAAAGGGCCCCATGGAGAAACAATGGTCATGCTGGCAGCGCGGAGCGGCAGCGCGGAATCTATTAGATTGCTGCTGCGCGCCGGAGCCGATGTCAATGCGCGCGAACCAGTTCGCGGCACGACAGCCTTGATGTGGGCTGTAGAGCAAAAACATCCCGCAGCCGTGAAAGCATTGCTCGACGGTGGAGCAGATCACCGTGCCAAATCCGGGCCGGCCGGATTGCCGCGGAATTACATGGCTCAAAAGGTCAACACCGCCAATGTCGAAGCCGCAATGAAGCGCTGGTCCGAGGCTGTGAAAAACGGCAGAACGTATGAACAGCAATTGGCTTTTGAGGAAGCCAACGGAAAACGTGTGCAGCGCTTATTGCCGGATTTCACGAAGGACGATCTACCCACCATCGCAAAGTTTATCGCTCAGGCAGCTGCAAACTTTGACGTCGACACAATTCTGGATTTCATCACGCCGCAGGTTATTGCAGCGGGCAAGGACGTGGAAGAACTGGACAGACTCGTGCGGCAGCAGATTGCCGAAGCGGAAGCTGCTGCGAACGATTCAGATGTCGTTGTCGCCGGTTTGGTCGGCCGCGGTGGTGGCGGTTTGACTGCTTTGGTTTTTGCTGCACGTGAAGGCGATTTGGAATCCACGAAATTGCTGGTCGCTGCTGGAGCTGATGTGAATCAGACCACCGAATACGGGTGGACGCCGCTGCTCACGGCTACGAACAACAGACACTACAAACTTGCAGCCTGGCTGGTCGAAAACGGCGCGAACGTGAATGTGGCGAACAAGGGTGGGTGGACTCCACTGTATCTGGCGACGGATAACCGCAACATCGAAGGAGGAGACTTCCCTGTACCAAAGCCGGACATGGACCATCTCGATTTGATCCGGATTCTCCTGGATCATGGCGCCAATCCAAACCTCCGCAGCAAAGACGATACGCTTACACGTACGATTTTCACGATGCAGTGGTTTTTCGAGGCAGGCGCAACACCTTTTATCCGCGCCGCTCAATCCGGCGACGTCGAACTGTTGAAGTTGCTTCTCGCCCATGGCGCGGATCCTGGGGTCGCCACCGATTTCGGTGACACTGCACTCTCGGCCGCCGCAGGAATCGGCTGGGTCGAGGGCGTTACTTATGAGCATTCTGTAAAGGACAACCTCGACGCTGTAAAGATGCTCCTGGAGTTAGGTCTCGACCCAAATTCTGCCAATCGCGACGGCCGGACGCCGTTAATGGGTGCAGCACTGAAGGGCAGAAATGATGTTGTGCAGATACTTGTGGATCACGGAGCAAAACTCGAAACGCGAGACCGCGGCAGCCGTGATACGGATACCAGCGTCTCAAAGAACGCCGGCCATACCTGGCAGGCGCTGGATTATGCTGATGGTCTTGTCCGGGTTGGAGTGCAATCTGCCGTGAATCGTCCCGAAACAGCAGCCCTGCTGCGAAGATTGATGACAGAGCGCGGTCTTGCCGTGCCTCCCGCTAATCGGATCGTCGAATCTATTTGCATCGTTGAAATCTGCAAAGAGCGTCAACCCGCGCAATAACGCGAGGTCACGGCGTTGCCGGCGGCGCGTGGTCTTCTTTTGCAGGCGATCCGAGTAATTCTTTAAATATCGGCTTCAACGCATCGGCCCACACTTGATATCCCTTAATTGCGGGGTGGAGTCCGTCGGAATTCATCATGCCGGCGAACAACTGGCCGTTTTTGTCGGCCAGCTTGTCATTGATGTTCAGAAACCGGACCTTTCGGCCATCAGCGAATCTTGCAATGTTCTCGTTGATCTTGTTAATCGTGGGCATGACGGCGATGTTGTCGTTGCGCGGAAAGATTGCTGTGAGGATGATCGTTGCATTCGGAGCTTTCGCGCGGACCGTATTCAATACCGCTCTAAGGCCCTTCGTGATGTCCGCGACTTTCGCGTCATCTGATTCGTGAGAGACCGTCCTGCCTACATTGTTCGTACCGGCCAGCAGAACGATTACCTTCGGATTGACGCCGTCAAGTTCACCATTATTCAGGCGCCACAAAATGTTCTGGATGGTGTCGGCGCCCCAGCCGAAATTCGCCGCATTCCATCCGAAGAAGTTTTCTCTCCAATTGGCGAGCAGTTCAGGATAGTCGGTCGCGCCCCAACGACGCGTGATGGAATCGCCCTCGAAGTAGATATCGATGCGGCCTTTCTTAGCTTTTTCAAGCAACTGGGCGTGAGCAGCCATCGAATTCTGGTCCGTACGGGGTACCGGCTGGTCGGCCGCTGTCTGCGCGTAACATACCAGCGGCAGAAGTATGAGGCAGAGACAGTTATGAGTTATGAGTTTTGAGCTATGAGTTTTGAGTCTTGAGTCAGAACTCATAGCTCAAAACTGACAACTCAAAACTGTCTTTGAGGTTTTCATAGGGATCTTCGTATCCATCCATATCTAGTGTTTTCCCGTTCAACCCCAAGCGCCACGTATTGTTCTTTGATTTTCGATAGATTGTCGCCTGTCTGCGCAGGAAGTTCCATGATCCTTCTAAGCTCCGGCGTCATCCGTTTTTCATAATCCTTCGGAACCGGCTTGAACTGCTGCTGCGGGTTAATTCCATAGAGTTTGGCCGAGTTCAGACCGAGAATCTTACGCTTCGCCTCCTCAGTCAGGGCGGGATACCCGTACTTCTTCTGCAGACCTTCCGGGATCTGGAATCGCCACATTGCGTCAATCTGCCACTGCGGCGAACCGTACCAAACAGAGTCCGAACCAAACACAATCCTGTCCGGTCCCATGAATTTCATGAGCTGTCCCATCAGATGTGCTGCGACGGTCGGGAACGTCACAACTGAGGAAGCCCAAGTCGTGCCGAGTTCGGCATACGTGTTCTTGTATGGCCGGACGAGAAGCGCATATTCCGTGGTCCATTTAATGTCCGGCACACCTTCGCGGAGCTTGCCCGATTTGACGTCTTGCAAAGCGTCATACATGAAAAACGCGGCCTGAATGCAAGCGTGATAGGTGATGAAGTTGAGATTAGGCCAGTCTTTCGCCGCCTTGGGAAGATCCGCCGGATGCCCAATCTCTGGACGCACTGGTTCCGCATTGGTGAGGCCTTTGTGAACGCAAATGTTATTAAATCCTGGTTTTTGCGCTTTCAGTTTTGGGTAAAGCTTGTTGATTAGTTCGAACGTGGGATAGGCGACCTGTTCATCATCGTGTCTCCATTGCCGCATGGGGCTGGTTGGATTGTTATCGATTTTCGCAGCGTTCGACACGTTGTAACCCTTCCAAGAGTCCGGTTTGTTTTGATCGGTCTGCTGCTGGATGTATTCGAGGTTCCCCTTGCCGACATAGAGCAGACCGTGCGCCAGCATCCGCGTCGAGCCGGAAATCTCGTTGACAAAATTCCTGGCCGCCGTTGTTTGTGCCGCCGTCAAGACTTCTCCCGACAATGCTTCCTGAACATTTCGGGGAGGACGGGGCGGCTGATTACCGAGATTAACGACGCTCGCCGTTACATTGCTTAGCAGCGCGATATTCACCTGGCTGTCCAAATAAACATCTTTGATGAATTGCGTGATCAAAAAATTCTCTGGTTTGTTCGGCAGGCCGACTAGAGCCGGATTCCATACGCCCCAAACGTCGCCACGTTCGTCAGGCACATTACGCGGATTCATTGCATTCCTGCCGCCTCCGGATGACGGCCCTTGCGACACGGCGCGAAGGCCCATTCCCGCCGCGGCCTGACTACCTCGTACCATGTGGAGTTGATCGTCGAATACAAACAGGTCGCGCGGCGTACCGGCTTGCGCATAAGCCTCCGGCTCAAACATTTCGATTGGATCGACGCTGAAGAAACGGCCGAACACCTCGTTCATCGCGAGGAGCGCGGCTGCCATTCCTCCTGTACTCGCGAGAAAGCGGCGCCGGTCCATCCCCAGCTTCCTGCTAGCCGTCTCACTCAATTCTTTGATTCGCTCTTCAACTTGTTTCTGTTTGTATGTCTGGGGAGCCGGCATGTATTCGCCATTGGAGATCATCTGCGTGGGAATCGGTGAGTCAAAGGTACCGGATTCGTGAGCGCGGGCGCATTGCGCGCGCTGTGCCTCATCGAGCCAGGCGTGATCCTCTTCCCAAACCCGTTCGGCTTCATTCCACTTGTCTTTGCTCATTGAGCTCATTTCACACTCCTCAAGAAATCAAGGGAAGATCAGCCACAAAGAGGCACGTGCCTCTTTGTGGCTGATTTTCTTTTTTCGCCTCACTTGGACGCCTCCGTTAGTGCGAAAACCGCGTGGCGAATCATTTGGATTAAGACACATCTTGAGAAACATGTCCAAAGCGATTCTCGTAGTGGACGACGCAAGCAGAAGTTTTTGTTGCAACTGCTCCTCACCGCCGCATAGAGTCGTCAACCGGAGACGAAGCGGCAAACCCTCGTCGCGAGAACCAACAGGAGGATGTCGTACATGCCATATCGACGCGCAGTTTGGATGATCGCGTTGATCGTGATTGCCGGCACCGCCGTTTTCCTGCCGCATTTCATCACGAAAAGTGCGGCGCAAACGCGTGCTGGCCAGAGTACTTTACCGCGGACAGCCGGTAGGCCCGATTTCAATGGGGTCTGGCAGGCGAATAATACGGCGAATTGGGACCTTCTAACGCACGAAGCACGTCCGATGGTCGGACAGCCCGGGCTGCTCCCGAACTCTGTTGTTCTGGCCGCTCCGGTACTCGGACTTGGCGCGCTTGGTTGGGTTCCGCCGGGCCAGGGCGTAGTTGAAGGAGATGAGATTCCTTATCAACCGTGGGCGGCGCAGAGAAAAAAAGAAAACCTGGAACACTGGATAGACCGCGACCCTGAGATCAAATGCTTCCAGCCGGGTGTGCCGCGCGCAATGTACATGCCGCACCCTTTTCAGATCATCCAGAACCAATCGAAAATCATGATGATCTTCCAATTTGCGAATGCCGAGCGCACGATCCATCTGAACAAGATGGAATCGTATCCGAACGTCGCTTTCATGGGTTATTCGGTTGGACATTGGGAAGGCGATACGCTCGTTGTAGACGCTTCGAATTTTACCGATGCGACATGGTTTGATCGCGCCGGCAATTTCCATAGTGATGCTCTGCATGTGGTCGAGCGATACACTCCGATGGGCCACGATGTAATCCATTATGAAGCGACAATCGAGGACCCGCAGGTCTTCACGCGTTCCTGGAAGATCAGCATGCCGCTCTATCGGCGGCTCGAGCCGAACGTGGAGCTTATGGATTTCAGATGCGTCGAAATGGTAGAAGAGACCATGTACGGCCACCTTCGTAAAGAACAACTCGTGAAACGGTGGACAGGCAATACGATGATCGTCGACATCACTCGAGTTATCCCGCCCGGCGAGGCGGTTCACGAGCGTTACATTTCGGGCAATCCGCCAGCAAAGTGAGGTGACTTCTTATGCGAGTTCACATTGCCGCAGGCATCGCCGGTATCGCTCTGTTTGTGTGTCAGGCGCCGGCATGGGCACATCACGCATTTGCGGCCGAATTTGATTCCAACAAACCATTGCGATTCGATGACGCCACAGTGACCAAAGTCCAGCTGATCAATCCTCACAGCTGGATCAACGTCGACGTTAAACTTCCGGATGGGCGA
>DATFXZ010000757.1:0-7893 GCA_035315305.1 Terriglobia bacterium
GAGACTCAACACCGATCCGCGCCATGTATGGCTTCGCGAGGCGATGCGATCAATAGCTGCTGGCCTGAAGGAGTAAACGGGCAAGCGGCGGCTGGGGCTGTTTTGAGCCTCGATCATTGCCGTCTCCTCTGTTTGCTTCGGAGGCATCGATGCTTGGAGACTGAACATTAGGAGCAGGTCGCGACTCACCGACCGCAGCCGGCCGCTCAAAAACGCGTTGTGAGCGGATGACGGGCAAACCTTCCATAATCCGGTAAGGTAAGGGTTGCCGACCATCCAGAACCGGCTTGGTTGGTGGACACAAGGGGGTGTCTATTCCTTACCGACCTAGCCACGAATCGCTCCTGGCATGGTTGGTCGTTCCATTGACGTCCACTTCCAACAGGCCCGTGCACTTTGCCTTCGAGATCGGCCCGGCCCACGCTGCAAGCCCGCGCTAGTCACCAGCGCGTTCGGTATGTTTGGCATTATGGTAACTTCGTCTCATGGTCTCCCATGCGGTCGTACATTCTGGTTCAGGCGGAAGAAGTTATCGGGGTCATAGTGCGTTTTGACTGCGATCATACGCTCCCATCGTTGCCGGTAAGCTTCGGGGACGCGGTCCTGCTCGTCGCCACTCATGAAATTTACATAGACGCCTGGTGTCATGGCCGGCCGCAGCTTCTGGAAGAGCGAGCGGATCCAGGAAATGTGCAAAGCATCGGCAGCGGCATCCTGCCAATTCGCCAGCAGATTCGTGATGAATGGGGCACTGCGGTCGCCAAATGCAGTTTCATTGGCGGCGACCTGCTCGGCTGTCCCGCCGAGGTAAGTTAGTTCGATCTGAGTTTCCGGCGACGGAATCGTGGTGAGCGCCTCGAGAAAACGGTCAATCGTTCCATCATTGATGGATTGAAAATAGCCTGACTTGGTGTAGTAACGCCGTCCGTGCGGGAAGTCGGAATCGGCCATCGTTTGCAAATGCAGGAACGACACGGTCTGGCTGCGTACAGAATCCGGATGGCACAGCGAAAAAGCATGCTCAAAGTACCGCTTCGCCCCCTCAGGAGCACCAGTCCAGACCAACGAACTGCCGGCCACCGGCCGCCCGCGAAGCTTCGACGGGACTTTCTCCGTGTGCGGGGCAAGGCGAAGGTCAAGATTCCATTTTAGGTCGAAAGTAGTGTCGGCCATGAAGTCCCGCCAGCACTCGAGAAGCCGCCGGATGCCCTTCTCGGGAGTCAGTCCTTCCGCGAGCACAACTGAGTTCAGCGGATGAAGGTTCAGTTGAAATTCGGTGACGATTCCAAAGTTCCCGCCGCCCCCGCGCAGAGCCCAGAAGAGATCCGCACTTTCTCTTGCATCGGCACGCACGACGGAGCCATCGGCGGTGACAACAGTAAAAGCTTCGACATTGTCGCAGGACAAGCCAAAGCGGCGAGTGAGCCAACCAGTGCCGCCGCCAAGGATGAGTCCAGAAGCGCCGGTGTGGGAGACCACTCCCGAGGGGAAGACCAGCCCTGCTTTCTGCGTGGCAGTATCGATCGATCCTAAGAGACAACCTCCGGCAACACGGGCGCGGCGGGAATCGGGATCGACCGTGACCTTTCGCATTCTCGACAGGTCGATCACTAAGCCACCGTCGCACGTGCTGAACCCCGCGAGGCTGTGCCCTCCGCAACGGACGGCCGTGAGAATGCGGGTGTCGGTTGCGATTCGGATCGCAGTCTGGACATCCCTCACATCGGCGCAGCGTGCGATCAGGCCGGGCTTCTGGGCGACCATGCCGTTCCAAATCGTCCGACCGTGTTCGTACCCGGGATCGCCGGGGCGCAAAAGATCGCCTTTGAATTGACCTCGAAATGAAGAGTAAGCCTCGCGGCATGCGCGACTTCGTTCATGATTGTCCAGCGTAGGATCGGTCTGAATCGCCATGATGTTGGAAAAAACTATCCCGCGACCTTGTTCTCCCGGTTGCGAAAATAAAAGAGAGTGATTAGTCCCAGAAAAACCGCAAAAGCAGGGACCGACCATTGCAATCCGTCCACAAAGAAGGTTGTCATCGCAATGGCAACCAGCAACACAATGCCGGCCAGGGTAAAGATCGGGTGCGCCTGCAACCGCATGGGCAATGTCAGGAGTCGTTCACGAGCAACCGCTTTGCGAAACTGGAGATGGCTGCTCAGAATCACCAGCCATACGAAGAACATGCCGGCGACTGCGGTTCCGTAGAGCATGAGAAAAGCGTTTTTCGGCGCGAAGAAGGCCAGCAAAATAGCGGCGACGACTCCCGCGGTGGAAGCCAGCAGGGCGCGATGCGGCACGCCGTTCCGACTCACTCTACCCATCCAATCAGGGCCGTAGCCTTCGCGTCCAAGAGAGAACAACATGCGGGTCGAGAGATACAGGTTGGTGTTGACGCTTGAGAGCGCCGCCGTGAGCACAACAAAATTCATGATCGCGGCGGCGAAGGGGACATGGGCTGCCGAGAATGCGGTGACAAAAGGACTGCCGGAAAGACCCGACGAACTCGTGCTCTGGTCCCATGGAACCATGGCAACCATAATCGCAACCGCCAGCACATAAAAAAGAATTAGTCGCCAGACGATGTTTCGCATGGCCCGCGGTATGGTGACTTCGGGATGTTCGGCCTCTCCTGCGGCCACGGCGATGACTTCCACTCCCATATAGCTGCTGATCGTGATGGTCAGCGAAAGCCACACTCCTTTCCAGCCTGAAGGAAGGAATCCGCCGTGTTGCGTCAAGTTAGCCCAGGGAGGAGAGTCGTGCGATCCGCGGCCGAAAATCAGAAAAATTCCGACCGCGATGAAGGCCACGATGGCCGCTACTTTGATCATAGCGAACCAGTATTCAAACTCGCCGAGGCGGTTGACCTTCATGGAATTGAGGGCGACCAGTGCGGCCGAAACGAGCACCACCAAGAGCCACCGCGGAACGTTCGGAAACCAATAGGAAATGTATATGCTTGCAGCCGTGACTTCCGCACCAATGGCGATGATCTGTGCGGCACCGTAAGTGGCACGAACGGAGAGTCCCGCCCAGGGGTTGAGGTAAGTCTCCGCGTACACTCCGAATGCCCCGGCGACCGGATGCACGACCGCCATTTCCGCAAGTGCATAGGACATGATCAATGCAATGGCGGCCCCCAAAAGATAAGAAAGAATGACGGCTGGGCCAGCCAATCGAATGGTGACGCCGCTTCCCAGAAACAAGCCGACGCCGATCGCGCCGCCAATCGCCATCATCGTGAGTTGCCTTTGGCTGAGTCGTCGATGCAAGCCCTCCGCATCGGTTGGCGAAGACGTTTCTAGTGGGAGAGAGGCGATTGCCCCGGAGCGTTGTTTATCAGTCATAGCCGGCAACGGTGGAAGGGGCAACGGCTAGCAGATGCATGTTTTTCTTGAGAACTTCAACCACAGCGTTCACATCGTCGAGCGTGTTATAGACGTGAAACGATATCCGCAGGCCGTCGAAACGGTTGGATGAAACGATGCCACTCTGGGCAAGCGCTTGCAGCATCAGGGTTGAATCGCGGCATTGCAACACCACGAGCGGGCCCGCGCTCCCGGCGGGAGTCTTAATTTGAATGCCAAGTTCGCGAGCACGATTTAGAAGTACTTGGGCAAGTGATTTGACGTGACCGGCCACATGTTCCATCCCGATTTTGTCGAGCATCTGGAAGCCGGGCATCGCACCGTACACATTCGGCACAGAAGGAGAACCGGATTCGAACCTTCGGGCTGTCGGTGCCAGTTCGAAATGCTCTGGGTTGTAGGCGAACGGATTCGCCTGCCCAAACCATCCCGTCACCGTAGGCGCCAACGATGGAATCAGTTCTTTGCGAACGTACAGGAAAGCGAGTCCAGGGGGGCCAAGAAGATATTTGAGAGTTCCGGTCAGATAAAAGTCGAGGTTCATCGCTTTCACGTCAACCGGGCGCGTGCCGCAGTCCTGGTAGTCGTCGAGTATGACGAGAGCGCCGGCACTGTGCGCGATTTGCGTGATGGCGCTGGCCTCCGTGCGAAATCCATTCTTAAAACAAACATGCGTGAGGGGAACGATGAGCGTATCGCGATCGATGAGCTTTTCGTAAGCGGCTGCGCGAATCGAATTGCCTTCTGCCTTCGCGAATTGCACATCGGCGCCTCGCACCCGCTGCCCGAGCCAGACTTGGCCCATGGTCGGAAACTCGAACTCGCCCATGACGACCTTGCGGCGCTCGCGGAAATTCAACGCGCTCGCGATACCGTTGATACCCGCCGAAACGCTGGTGACGATAGCCACTTCGTCAGGGCTAGCGTGAATGAACTTGGCGAATGCGGCCCGCGCCTCTTCATAGCGCTCGACCCAGGTTTGCCATGGCGACCCTTGCTCATGCCAACTCGCGATGTAGTCATTGAAGCCGGCTTCGACGGCATCCGAGAGCGCACCCTGCGAGCAGGTGTTGAGGTAAATCTTGGATTGGAAAATCTGGAAGCGGGAGCGAATCTCTCGAACTTGCTTGTCCGTCAGCATGAGAGTGTAATTTCGGCCAGGGTCTCGCCGAACTGGCGCACTTCATCCTGCGTATTGTAGTGCACGAGGGAGGAGCGCACCGCACCGCTCTCCAGAGCCAGGCCCAGGCGTTTCATTAAACGAGGCGCATACATGTGGCCGTCGCGCACGCCGATACCCTTTCGTGCAAATTCTTCGGTGACTTTTGAGGGCGGAATCTTCGGCAGGTTGAAGCAAAGCGTGGGCACACGCTGGTCGATCCGATTTGGATCGGTGATGCCATACACCGTAGCACCCCAACGCTTC
Organism: Terriglobia bacterium; assembly: GCA_035315305.1. Classification (GTDB taxonomy): domain Bacteria; phylum Acidobacteriota; class Terriglobia; order 20CM-2-55-15; family 20CM-2-55-15; genus 20CM-2-55-15. The sequence continues at coordinate 4,801 of DATFXZ010000757.1, forward strand.
AATTCATGCAGCATTTCAAGAGAAATCGACTGTTCGTAGGCTCGGATTGCGCTCAGCGCTTTTTGTAGCGCCGCTCGCCGCGAACGTGGCTTGTGTCCTTCGCTGAGATTGTTTCCGAGTTCTTCCAGATAGCGCACCGCGGCATCCATGCCGGCGACATTCTCATAGATAAATGTGCCGGCTTCGATTTTTCCCGGCGGAATGTCAGGGATGAAATCCTCGCGGAACGTCGGGAGATCTTGCAACAAATGCAGGCGGCCCCAGAGAAAGCCCATGTGGGGAGCAAATATCTTGTAGCCCGAACACACCAGGTAGTCGCAGTCAAACACCTGCACGTCGATGAGTCCATGCGGGCCGTAGTGCACGGCGTCGATGAAGATTTCTGCTCCAGCCTCGTGCGCGACTTCTGCCACGGCCGCAATGTCAACAATTGAGCCGATGGCATTCGAAGCGAGCGTGCAGGCCACGAGTCGCGTTCTTGAAGAGAGCAGCGGAGCAAGATCGTCGACATGCAGGAGGCCATCGTCCCGCACTTTCCACCACAAGAATCTGGCGCCGTTGCGTTCTAAGGCCAGCCAGGTGGCGACGTTGGCTTCGTGGTCCATGTCCGTGACCACGATTTCATTTCGTTCGCCGAGTGTTTGCCCGATGGCCTGACTCACCAGACGAATAAAGGACGTGGCATTCATGCCAAACGCGATTTCGTTAGGATCGCGGGCGTTCACGAGATCGGCCACGCTCTGCCTCGCGCGCGCAATGGTGGCGTCCACTTCGCGGCTTTGAGCGTATCGTCCACCACGCTGCACGTTGCACTCGAGCAAATGATGGTTCACCGCGTCGAGAACGATCTGTGGGACCTGCGCGCCGGCTGCATTGTCAAAGAAGGTGAACCCGCGAGCCCGATTCAGCGCCGGGAAAGCAGCGCGAACGGCCGCAATGGGAAAGTTCGCTGCGGTCGACCCCGGCTTTTCGGAATTGAGAAGACCTTTGGCCTGCAAACCTGTCCCCAAGAGATTGAAAAGGGCGGCACTGTCCGCCGTGGGCTAGAATATCTCTTTTCACCGCCCGCGTAAAAGGTTGCGGCACATCTGTACGAGAAGCAACAGTTCGTCGGACCGAAAGCGAACCATGCCAGTATCTGTCACAAGTTCCAAGGTCATCTTCGACGCTTTGAAGAAGTGCGACGTCCGACTAATCTCAGCCTTGCCGGAAACATGGCTGGTACATTTGATTCGCATGGCGGACGATGATCCTGACATGGTTCTTGTGCGCCTGGCGAAGGAGGAGGAGGGCGTGGGCGTCTCGGCGGGCGCGCACTTCGCCGGCGTCAAGTCGGCGATGCTGATGCAGAATCACGGCTTTCTGGCGTCGATTAATGGCATCGTCTCTTTCGCCTACCTGTACAAGATTCCCCTGTTGATGGTCATCAGCTACCGCGGCAGTTTCGGCGAGCGTGATCCGTGGCAGACGCAGGGAGGCAACGTTACCGAAGCGTTGTTGCGCGCAATGGGCATTCCGTACTCCGTTCTCGACAGCATCGAAAGCGTAGAAAAGCGCATCCGGCAGGCTCAGGCGCTTGCTGAAAGCAGCTTGCAACCCGTCGCCCTTCTGCTGACACGCGACCTGATGTGGGAGGAGTAATGCTACGCCTCGATTGTCTGCGTGCGGTTTATCCGGATCTGGAAAAGTGCCTGGTCGTTACGATCATGGGAGCAACCGCGGCCGAGTTGCATTCGCTTGGTCATCGCCCGAATTTCTTTTACCTGCAGCATGCCATGGGCCTCGCCTCGTCCACCGGGTTGGGTTTGGCGCTGTCTCTGCCGGATCAAAAAATAGTTGTCTTCGACGGAGACGGTTCGCTTCTGATGAATCTGGGAAGCCTGAGCACGATGGCTCGTTACCAGCCCAAGAACTTGTTCCATGTTGTGTTTGACAATGAGAGCTTGTTATCGGTTGGCGGCTTTCCGACTGCAACCAGCACAGGTACGGATTTGGAAGGAATTGCTCGTGCTGCCGGAATTCCAGCAGTGCGCACGGTGCGCACACTTGAAGATTTCAAGACTGCAGTGAAAAACGCATTGCATACAAGCCAACTAACCACCATTGTTGCAAAAGTCGAACCGACGGGCCCGGCCGGCTATGTCACAGACCTCTCATTGGTAGAGAATCGCTTCCAGTTCCGGCGATACATCCAGTCGCTAAAACGGCAGTGATCCGGTGCTGGGGCTTAGGCGTGACAAGAGTTCGGCCTGCCATATCGCGTCGTTAATAAGGAGTGCGAATGTCACAGGTCTTGGCTCAATTACTCGAAGAGCTCGCTAGTTGCCGGCTCCGTGTGGTGGATCTCACTCAGCCGTTGAGCCCGCAGACGCCGCTGCTGCCACTGCCGCCACAGTTCAACAACACGCCCGCATTCAAGATCTGGGAACTGTCGCACTATGATGAGCGTGGTCCCGCCTGGTACTGGAATGGATTTGAAACCGGCGAACACACGGGTACCCATTTCGACGCTCCCGTGCACTGGGTCTCGGGAAAGGACCTTCCGGACAATTCTGTAGACCGCATTCCGCCCAGAAAATTTGTCGGTCCGGCTTGCGTGATCGACATCAGCGCGGAGGCGGCACGAGATCCGAATTATCTGGTAACTCCAGAGCGCATCGCACAATGGGAGAAGCAGTACGGCCGTATTCCCGCGGGTGCATGGGTCCTGTTGCGCACAGACTGGTCGAAGCGAAAAGATCCGAAGGACTACATCAACGCGAAAGACAATGGTCCGCATACACCCGGATTAGCCAAGGAAGCCTCGGCGCTGCTGGCTCAGGAGCGGGACGTGTTGGGAGTCGGCGTGGAAACGGTTGGGACCGATGCTGGCCAAGCGTTCACCTTCGATCCTCCGTTTCCGAACCACTACCTGATGCACGGAAGCGGCAAGTTTGGCTTGGCCAGCCTTTGCAATTTGGATCAGCTCCCGCCGACGGGAGCAGTCGTTATCGCCGCGCCGTTAAAGATAGTGGGCGGTTCCGGTAGTCCTTTAAGAGTCATTGCGCTTACGCCTTGAAATGAACGCGTATCCGGGTTCGGCCCCACAGAATC
>DATFXZ010000758.1:0-2810 GCA_035315305.1 Terriglobia bacterium
TCACTCCGCTTGGGAATTCGCGCGCGGAATTGTGGGATGGATTTCGAAACGCACGCAGCGGTATTCGGCGGATTTCTGCGTTCGATCCGTCGCCGTTTGCAGTTCAGATTGCAGGCGAGGTGCGCGGCATCGATCCGTTCGAATACTTTCACATAAAAGAACGCCAGCACGTTTCGCGCGCGGCAGCACTCGCGATTGTCGCTGCGCGGCAAGCTCTGGATGATGCAAAGCTGAATCCGGAGTTGCTCACCGTGGACGAGCGGCAGCGCATTGCAGTTGTTCTGGGCAGCGGCGGCGGCGGTCTCGAATTTACTGAACGTCAGTATGCACATTGGTTTCGCGGCCAGCCGAAGAAGGCCAGCGTATATACGATTCCAACGTCGACTATCGGAACGCTGAGCAGTGAGATCTCCATGGCTTTCCGCCTGCATGGAGCGAGCCACTTGATCTCCACAGGTTGCACCAGCTCGACGGACGCGTTGTTCTATGCGTGCGATGCCGTCGGCAGCAGGCGAGCAGATATCGTCGTCACAGGGGGAGTTGACGCGCCGCTCGCTCCGGGCATCCTGGCCGGATTCTGCCTGATGCGGGTGCTGACCGAATCATGGAACGATCGGCCGGAGTGCGGATCGAGGCCTTTTGCGAAAGACCGCGACGGTTTTGTTCTGGGCGAAGGCGCGTGGCTGTACATCGTCGAAAGCGAGAGCTCTGCGAAGGCGCGAGGCGCTCCGATCTATGCTGAAGTCTTGGGATATGGGTCAACCTGCGATGCCTATCACCGTGTTCGACCCGACGAATCCGGGATGGAACCGGCCCGGGCGATGAGACTCGCCATCGAAGATGCCGGCCTATCTATCGACGACATCGACTATGTGAATCTTCATGGGACCTCTACTCAGCTGAATGACAAAATCGAGACGCGTGCCATCAGGCGCTGTTTCCAACAACGTGCGGATCAGATTCCGATGAGTTCGACAAAGTCGATGGTCGGTCATCCGCAAGGCGCCAGCGGCGCGGCCGGTATCAGCGCGGTCGTCTTTGCTCTCCAAGAGAATCTCATCCCGCCGACTTTGAACCTCGACCTCGCTGATCCTGAGTGTGATCTCGATTACGTTCCATCCAGGCCACGCAGTGCTGTGGTCCGTTACGCATTGGCGAACTGTATCGGGTTTGGTTCCAAGAATTCTGCGGTGATTCTCGGCGGTGTGGTCTAGATTCCGGCATCGGTCTGATGAGGCCGAAATCATGGATGACCTCAGTCGACCGGAGCACGAGTTTGCCGCTGCATATCGAGAACTCAAAATCATCAACAGGACACTCGGAGGTGTTCGCGCAATCGAGAGATTCCTGCCCCCTGCAAAGAAAGGCGTCAATCTTTTAATGCTGGACGTAGCGGCCGGTGCGTGTGACGTTAGTGAGGCGCTGCTCGAGAAGCTTCCGTGTCGGATCGTTACGCTCGACCTGAATGCCAGAGGATTAAAACTTGCAGACAAATCGTGGCCGGTCGTTGCCGATGCGCTTGCGCTTCCATTTCGTGAGGACACGTTTGATGTGGTAATGGCGTCGCTTTTCTTTCACCACCTCTCGAACGATAACTGTGTGCAAGTGCTCTCGCAGATGTGGCGTATTGCAAAGCAACGAATTCTTATAAACGATCTGCACCGACATGCGGTCGCCTATTTTTCCATTCGCGCCCTGACTGCTCTATTCAGCAAGAGCAGGATGGTTCGGCATGACGGCCCCGTCTCAGTGTTGCGAGCATTTCGATCGAGGGAGCTATTGGACATCGCGCGTCGGGCAGGAGTTCCGGCGCAAGTGCACCGCAGTTTTCCGTATCGGCTTGTATTGGTAGCGGACAAATGAACAACTACCACGACGTCGTTGTCATCGGCGGCAGTCTGGCAGGCGCAGCGTGCGTGCGCGAGCTGGCGCGGCTTGGTATCGATGCCATTGCGCTCGAGCGCGATCGTTTTCCACGAAGAAAAGTGTGCGGTGGATTTTTGTCACCGGGCGCAGTAAACAGCCTCGAAGGGCTTGGGTTGTTGGACGAGATCGTCAACGCCGGCGCCGTTAAGGTGAGCTCTGCACGCGTCAGGGCCGGGACTATTGAAGTTGAGATTCCGTTCGGCCGTCCTGCCTTGGGCGTTTCGCGCAACGTGCTGGACGATATTCTTGCGCGCGACGCGCGAGTGCAGCAAGGCCGCACAGTTCGCAAGGTACAGCGCTGCAACGCAGGATTTGATGTTGATGGAATTCGTTGTTCAGTCGTGATTGACGCCTCAGGGAAACTCGGCCGCTTCACGAAACGCCAACACGTGGACGAATTTGGTATCCAATATTCGGAGTCGCGGTCGCGAGGGTCCATATTGGATTTCTGGTTCTTTGAAGATGGGTACGGGGGCGGCGTTTCGGTGGAAGGCGGGCGCTCGAATTGGTGCTTCCTCGTCAAGAAGCACGTTTTGCCGAGGCATGTTGACCGTCCTGACTGTCTGGTGACCGGTCCTCTCGCTTACGATAGATTGCCCGGGGAGTTTATTGCGATCGGTGACGCGGCAGGTATGGTGGATCCGTTTTGCGGCGAAGGTATGCGCCATGCCCTTGACAGCGGCGTTCTGGCAGCAGGAGTAGTTGCCGCTGGGATCCGGAGACACGCGAGCTACGAAGAGATGAAGTATCGATATGAATCGGAATGGAGACGGCGGTGGGAAGTGCGGCGACGTGTGAGTGCGGGCTTGCGGAGGTTACAAAAATATTTCGGTATGGGACTGCGCCTGGCTCCCGCGTGGGTGCTGAGGCGGATGTGGGAATAG
>DATFXZ010000759.1:0-4192 GCA_035315305.1 Terriglobia bacterium
CAGGTTTTGAAGCCAACCCCTTGGGCATGAATGTCGGCTCTGTAACAACGTTTTAATATTAGAGTAATAAGAATGTCATTGTTCAAAGTCACATTCAGGGGCCTTCATGCCGACTATTGCTGCTATTGACGTCGGAAGCAATGCAATACGGTTGTCTATTGCAACTGTAAGTAGTGATGGCGGATATCAGACCGTCTATAGCGTCCGGGAGCCCATTCGACTGGGGCAGGATGTTTTTACTAAGGGCATCATCAGTGCACACACGATCGCTAGACTGCTCGAAAGCTTCAATACCTTTAAGCAAAAGCTGGAAGAGCACGGTGTAACACATGTGAAAGCAGTCGGCACGAGCGCGCTGCGGGAAGCGACCAATCGGGAGGTCGTCCTGAGAGCGGTGAATAAAGCTACGGGTCTGGAAATTTCAATCATCGGCGCAGAAGAGGAGGCCCGGCTTATACATCAGGCGGCAAAAGCTACTGTCAATCTCAAGAACAAAGTGGCATTGCTGGTGGATATCGGTGGCGGAAGCGTCGAGGTCGTGCTGGCTGATGACAGCACCGTTCTTTGCACTGAAAGTTATGCAATGGGCAGCGTCAGGCTACTGAAGATTCTCGATGAAAAAGCGGGCGAAGAACGATTCAATCAATTGGTTACCGAGTATGTCGATGCGACGCAACGACGACTTGAACAAGAGATCGGAAATCAGAAAATCGATGTTTGTGTGGGCACCGGCGGAAGCATCGAATCGATTGGCGACCTCCGTAAGGAGTTTTTCGACAAGAACAGCAACCAAAAGGTAACTGCGGAAGAACTCAAGGCTTTGGTGAAAAAACTTCGAGCCACGACCTTCGAACAGCGGATTCAGGATCTACGCCTTCGTCCAGACCGGGCAGATGTCATTATCCCCGCCGCTATCGTTCTGCAAAAAATCGTGCAGCAGTCGGGCGTCAGCGAGGTCATCATTCCTGGAATCGGATTGAAGGATGGCGTGTTGCGCGAACTTGTGTCGCAAATCGCGGAGCAGAAAAAACTGCTCTATCGCGATCAGGTCATCGAGTCCGCGCGACGGTTGGGGAAGAAGTTCTTTTTCGACGAAAAGCATGGGACGACAGTCGCCAGGCTGGCCGCGCAAATCTTTGATCAGATGAAGGATTTTCACGATCTGGATAGCGAAGCACGTTTGATTTTGGAAGTCGCAGCACTATTACACGACATCGGCTATTACGTGGGTGTTTCCAACCACCACAAGCATGCTCTCTATCTGATACAGTCCAGTCCTCTCGTCGGTTTAACGAAGCTTCAGATGGATATCGTCGCAAACGTTGCGCGGTATCACAGAAAATCTCCGCCAAAGACGCAGCACAGACCGTACGTAGATCTTGCGCCAAAGCATCGATTGACCATTGCAAAACTCGCTGCGATTCTTCGTCTCGCCGACGCTTTGGATCACGAGCATGCTTCGACGGTCGAGAGCGTTGAGGTGGAGTACAAAAGGCCTCGATTCATGTTCCGTATAAAAGGCAAGGGTGACATGTTGCTGGAAAAGTGGGCGCTTGTGAATAAGCGTGACTTGTTTGAGAGTGTGTTCGAGGGTACCGTGGTCGTGGAGGACCTTGCAAACGCATGACCGAAACCGAAGCCGGTAAGCTTGTCGCCGTCGAGGGACTTGATGGATCCGGTAAGTCCACGCAAGTCTATCTGCTCAAACGGTGGCTCGAGCTGGATGGCTACAAAGTCTTCTTCACCGAATGGAATTCTTCAGCGATCGTCCGAAAGGCGACCCGCAAGGGAAAGAAGCGCCAACTCCTGACATCGACGACATTCTCGCTAATCCACAGCACCGATTTCGCCGACCGCTACGAACGACAGATCCTTCCATTGCTGAATGCCGGCTACATCGTCTTAGCGGACCGATACGTCTTCACCGCTTTTGCACGCGACGCGGTCCGGGGCTGTGATCGTGAGTGGATTCGCAAGCTTTACAGCTTCGCAATAAAACCTGATGTGACGTTTTATTTCGACGTGCCTTTGAAGACGGCGCTGTCTCGGATCCTCGATGGCCGCACCCGGGTGAAATATCACGAAGCAGGCATGGATATGGGCTATTCGAAAGACCCTTACGAAAGCTTCCGAATATTTCAGGGCAAGATCTACAACGAATACCGGCGCATGGTGCGCGAATACGATTTCATCCGGATTGATGCAGAGGAACCGCCCGACGTTCAGCAGGCAAAAGTTCGGGAAATACTCGAAAGGAAGATCGACCTGCCGCGGTACCGCTGGCACGGATCGATATATCCGCAACACATCCCATAAGGGTGCTGAGGCAACAATGCTGAGACCGAAACGGTTTTACGGAAAAGGACTACCGGGAGTTGCTCTCGATCAACTTCGAGGACAGCTCATCGTCGTCGAAGGAGCCGATGGATCGGGCCGCTCGACACAAATCGATATGTTGCGTAATTGGCTCGAGCGGCGCGGTTCTCCAACAGTGAACGTCGGCTTGAAAAGATCGATGCTTGTCAGTCGTGAGTTGGAACAGGCAATGCAGGGCAATATTCTTGGAACGAGAACGCTTAGCCTCTTCTATGCCACCGACTTCGCGGACCAGCTCGAGAATCGAATTATTCCAGCGTTACGTTCGGGATTCATCGTTCTGGCGGATCGCTACATCTACACACTGATGTCGCGCGCAATCGTCCGCGGAGTCGAGCGCGCCTGGATTCGAGACGTGTACAGCATCGCTCTTGTTCCGGACGCAGTATTTTATCTGGCAGTCAGCCCCAAAATCCTCGTTGAGCGAAATCTGAGAAAGCATGCGGTATTGGATTACTGGGAGTCCGGCATGGACATGCACCGCTCGTCCAGCATGTACTCCAGCTTCATCGAGTACCAGCGCTTGATCCAAAAAGAATTCAGAACCATGCAAGAACACTATGGCTTTGAAACCATTAACGGAAATCGATCTCCGCGCGCAATCCAAAATGAGCTGCGCGCAAAGATCGAAGTAATACTGAACGGCAAGTCAGGTCTCGTCGAAGAGGAGAGTGATGACTCAAACCGTGAAGAAAGAATTGCTCGCGCAATTACAACATTTGCGGACGGAAGTGAAGGAGATCAGCCGCCTTTACGCCGCTAATCTGCAGCGCGATATCGTAGAACTGATCGATTTTCTGAGTGAGAACCATACGGCGGCAAAAAATCCAAATTCACGCGCCACAAATTCCATCTTGTCGCAAATGAAAGAAACACTCGACGAGATCACTTTGAAGCCCGAGAAAGGCCGGCGGAAGGACCTGCGAAGGATTGAACAGGCCGTCCGTTCTATGAAAAAGATCGCGCTCTCCTACAAAAGAAGCGAGTAATGGAAATCTACGTTCTCCGTCATGGTATTGCCGTCAACAGAGGAACGCCCGGCTATAAGAAAGACAGTGACCGGCCGCTGACCCCCGAGGGCGAAGAAAAACTACATCAGATCGCGAAAGCCATGCTGGCGATGGAACTCAAATTCGATCTGATCCTTTCCAGTCCTTACTTGCGCTCGAAGCAAACTGCCCAACTCGTCGCAGCAGAACTCGACGAAGAAATAACGCTAACCGACTTACTTACGCCTGATGGCAATCCACTCGAACTCATTCGCGAACTGAACGACGAAAAGCCTCAAAGCGTCTTGCTGGTTGGCCACGAACCGTACTTGAGCGGGCTGATTTCCGTTCTCGTGACCGGCGAGAGTAAGGCCTCCATTGAACTGAAAAAAGGCGGGCTGTGTAAATTGTCCGCTGATCGGGTTGCCTTCGGACAGTGCGCAACTTTGAACTGGTTGCTCACCCCCAAACAAATGCGGCTGATGGTGTAGAGTCGGGGGTTATGAGTTTTGAGTTAATGAGTCATCTACTCAAAACTGACAACTCAAAACTCACAACTGACACCAACTTTTAACTTTCCGTTTACTCCTTCTTAAACCCCTATTCGCAAACTGCAGCGTCGTCCATGGGTGGACTCACCTCATTAACCCTCAATGAAGAAAGGAAGACGCGAATGTTTAGCAGAAGGAAAACGATTGTGCAGTTGTTGCTGGTCGCCGTGGTTTTGGAAATGTCCGGCGTTGTCGCGTGGGCGCAAGATATCGATTTCGGGTTGCACGTGCAGCAATTGTTGAGTGTTTACTCGGACCAGTTCTTCGGCATCAAGC
>DATFXZ010000760.1:0-3787 GCA_035315305.1 Terriglobia bacterium
ATAAATATCGAAAAGCGCGGCGACCGGTTATATCGGGTCATAAGCCTGCACAAGTGGTTTGCGATCTCCAGCCTGCTGCTGTTCCTGATCACGGTCGCGATGGTGCTTGTTGATTACTCGCGTGAATGGAAAAGGTATCAGCGCGAATTCGTCCGGCTTCAGATCCAAAAGACGCAGAACGATATGAGGCAGGCTTCGTCATCTCTCGACCGCACGAAGCTTCAGCAAGTCGACCAGCAGCTTCAACAGTCCCGCGCTCAGCAGCAACAGAACGAAGCCCAGATCGAGAAACTCCAGAAGCAGGCGAACGATCTGAATGCGAAGCAGTACGGGGTGGACGAGAATTACCGATTTGCGAAGGCTGTTTACGACAGCGACAAGTACGGTTACGAAGAAGCTTCAGCGCACAAAGCCTCCAACGCGCAAAAACTCGGCGAAAAACTCAAAGCGACCGAGAAGCGGATGAATGACTACAAGGCGGAGTTGGATAAGGTGACGATCGACCTCCGCACGACCAACGAGGAATTGTCCAAATACCTCGGACAGCGCGAGACCCTACAGAAAGAACGTGAAACGCTGCTGGCCGACTACACGAGACTTCAGACACGGTTAAACACGCTCAATCCCGGTGCCGTCATCGTATCTTTCCGTAATGCTCCCGTTTTCGATTTCATGAATCCGTCGGAGCGCATCGACCAGGTCATTCTGAGCAATCTGTACAATGACCAACCATTCAAAGCGATTCCGAGGGTGGATCGCTGCAAGACTTGCCATCAGGGAATCGATCAGAAGGCATATCAGGATGCGCCGCAACCCTTCAAGACCCACCCGAATCTGGACATGTATATGTCCTCAGGGTCACCGCACCCCCTCGAATCATTCGGCTGTACCTCTTGCCACGGCGGGCTTGACCGCGCGACCAGTTTCCAGAACGCGGCCCACATGCCTCACAGCGAAGAGCAGCGAAAAGAATGGCAAAAGAAGTATGGCTGGAAGGAAGACGAGTTTATTCCACAGCCAATGCTTCCGATGACCAATATCGAAGCCGGTTGTTACAAGTGCCACAACGCTAGTCCCGAAGTCCCCCAGGCGACAAAATTGAACAGCGGCCGCGACATGATTCGAATCTACGGCTGTTTCGGCTGCCACAAGCTTCCCGGCTACGAGAACATTCGCAAAGTCGGGCCCGATCTTTCGACGGTTTCAGGCAAGCTGACGAAAGAATGGGTCCGTAAATGGCTGGCGAATCCAAAGGACTTCAAGTCCCAGGCACGCATGCCGCAATTCTGGTGGAACAGCAACAACAGCGGCAGTCCTTATTGGGATAAGCGAAACGCCGCTGAAATCAATGCCATTACCGAATATCTTTGGGCCAACTCAAAACCGAAGGAACTGCCCGCCGGCCGCACCGGCGGTGACCCCGCAAAGGGCAAGCAGATTGTAGAAACCGTCGGGTGTTTTGGTTGCCACGCGATCGGCGCTATTCAAGAAGTGGCGAACCAGAGTCAGATTCGACGCCGCCATGGTTACAACCTGGAGAACCAGGGAAGCAAAGTCTCCCAATCCTGGATTTACAACTGGGTGAAAGATCCGGCACAGGTCTGGCCTGAAACGAAGATGCCCAGCCTCCGATTGACGGACGAGGAGGCAACTGACGTTTCCGCTTATCTGTCGTCCTTGAAGAATCCCGAATGGGAGAAGAAGCCGCTTCCACAAATCGATGAAGCGGCGCTCGATGACGTTGCGCTCGAGCTCCTACGGAACAATTCCACCGATATCGAAGCTCGCGAAAACCTCAAAAAAATGTCGCTCAACGAAAAGAATCTATATGCCGGCGAGCGGCTCATCAGCCGGTATGGCTGCTTCGGCTGTCACAACATCCCTAAATTTGAAAAGGCGCAGCCGATCGGTACAGAGTTGACGGAAGCGGGAAGCAAGCTCATCTCGCAGCTCGATTTCGGATTCCTTCCAATCGAACACTCCCGCCATGCCTGGTACGAACAGAAATTGAAGGACCCGCGCATTTTCGATGTCGGTCGAGTGAAGCGGCCTGAAGAACTGCTGAAGATGCCGAACTTCCATTTCAGCGATAAGGACGCAGAAGCGATCACGGGCGTGCTTGTGAGCATGGTGAAAGACCCTGTCCCGCTGGAGATGCGCGACAAAACAACTCAAGCCATCACCGAAGGCCGTCAACTGCTCGCAGAAAAGAACTGTAGAGGTTGCCACCTTGTTGAAGGTTCGGGCGGCGATATTCGCCCGACGAAAGAGCAGGCGCAATGGCCTCCAAACCTGAATACGGAAGGATTCAAGACCCAGCCGCTGTGGCTGCATCCTTTCTTGAAAGATCCTTCGATCGTGAAGCTGCGTCCCTGGCTCTCAGCGCGTATGCCGACGTTCCATTTCACCGAGCAACAGGCCGCGACGATCGAGCGATATTTCTCAGCCCTCGACAAGGTCGATTATCCGTTCATCAACACGGATATCGATACCGATGCGGAAACCTTGAAAGCGGGCGCTGAACTCTTCGAGAAGGCGAAATGTCAAAGCTGCCATCCTACAAGCAACGCGATTCCGCCAGGCAAGGCGCCTGAAGACCTCGCCCCGAACCTTCAGCTGGCTCACGAACGTTTGCGGCCGGACTGGGTCTTGCAATGGATCGCCGATCCTCAAAAGATCTTTCCGGGAACGAGAATGCCGGCGTTTTTTGCCCAGGGTCAGCCGAATCCGTTCCCCGAGATCTTCGGCGGCGACTCGAAGAAACAAATCAAAGCCCTCCGCGACCATCTCTTCATCACCGTCGGCGGCGGTAAGCGGGTGACTCGCTCCGGTAGCGTGACGAAGTAATGACAGGTGACGTGGGTCTATTCCCACGTCACGTGTTATATTGATAGGTTGTATTTTCTATTGTTTTACCAACCTTAAAACCTGGAGATCCTAACAATGCATAAACGAGTTTTCTTTTTCTGCGCGCTCCTTAGTGTCGCAGTCTTGGTCGCCGCTTGCGGCGGAGGAGGATCGAATGAAACAGCACCTCCGCCTCCTCCTGGCGGCGGAGCAACCGGCGGTAACACCTTTGATATGTCGAAAGCGAATGCGACAGTCACTGGAAAAATCAGCTTTGAGGGAACGCCTCCTCCGAACGACAAAATTCAGATGTCTTCCGATCCGTACTGCCAGATGCACGCGGCGGATTACCCAACGGCTGAAACTGTGAAGGTGAGTGACGGGGGGCTGGAGAACGTGATTATATACGTTAGTTCCGGCTTGCCTGCCGGGACGACCTTCGCAACTCCCACAACGCCAGTAGAGATCGATCAGCAGAATTGCCACTACATCCCACACGCGTTCACGATGATGACGAATCAGCCGCTGAAGGTAAAGAATAACGATATGACGCTCCACAACATCCATGCGTGGGCTGAGAAGAATCCGCAATTCAACGTGGCGCAGCCAGTAAAGGGCTTGGTCAGCGACACGAAGTTCGCGAATCCTGAAGTTCCGCTGCCGATCCGGTGTGACGTTCATAAGTGGATGGGCGCTTTCGTCGGTGTGTTCGACCATCCTTTCCACACCGTTTCCAAGCAGGGTGGAACCTTCGAGCTGAAGCTGCCTCCGGGTAATTACGAAATTACTGCCTGGCACGAGAAGTTCGGCAAGAAGACGATGATGGTTGAAGTGAAAGATAACGATAAGAAAGAAGTCAACTTCAGCTACAGCGCCAGCGATAAAGGCACCGCGGATTAGGATTCGGGGTGACAAGCCGCAGATTTCGCGGAATCCGCGA
>DATFXZ010000761.1:0-3595 GCA_035315305.1 Terriglobia bacterium
TTAGTGGCGCGTACGAAAATGACTCGTCATCAGCTTAAAGAGAAGGACGAGATCACGACATCATTACAGACATTTACGGAGCTAGTCGTCGCTCGCAAACGGGAGGTGACGATAGGCCTGATCGTCGTGGCCGGACTGGCCATTGGCATCTTCGGCTGGCGGTACTACTCATCACGGCGCAATGCTGCGGCGCAGGCGGAACTTTCGCAGGCGATCAACATCTTCAACGACACCGCCAACATCAAATCCGACAAAGAACGGTACGAGAAGACGATGGCCGAAGCGCAAAAGACGCACGATAAATATCGTTCATTACCTGCCGGCAGCATTTCTCTGTACTACGTCGCCCTCAGCCAGGAAGGACTCGGTGATACGACAAAAGCAGTCCAGAATCTTCAAGAGGTAGCGAGTCGCGGCGATGCCAGCATCAGATCCGTGGCGCAGTTTGCGCTTGGCGCGATTTACAAGAAACATGGCGAAACGCAGAAGGCTATCGATACGTACAAACAGCTTTATGACAGCGGTGGATACTCGAAGGCAGCGGTCGCGTATGAACTCGCGACGATCTACGAGGCTAATAATCAGGTCGATCAGGCAAAGGACTATTACCAAAAACTCGTCTCGGAGTTTCCGGATTCTCCATTTCGTCAGAGTGCCGATGACGCCCTCAAGCGGTTGGGCGTCGTGAAACCGCCCCCCACTAGCCAAAAACCATCGTAGCCGTAGAATTAAAAAAAGGAGGGCGGCCATGAGTCAAAATCACTATTTCATTGACCTCAAGGATTTAGCCCACGAAAAACTTTCGTTCAGCTCGCGCTTCGAGCCCGGTGTAATTGACCTCGGATCGGAAAATGTCCGGCAGATCGGAAACCTGGACTGGTCAGCGTCGGCGGAACGCGCGGGCGCCGAAATCCGAATCAGCGGCAAACTGGATACGACGGTTGAGTTAGCGTGCTCGAGATGCCTCGATTCCGCGCGGCTTCAGGTGAGCAAGCCGTTCGATCTATTCTTCCGCGAGCGCGACGACGCGATGTTCGACGAAGACGAGGAAGTCGAACTGCACGAAAATGACACACGAACAGCATTCTTCACGGGAACCAAGCTGGCGATTGCGGATATTCTTCGCGAGCAAATTCTATTGGCCGTTCCGATGAAGGCATTGTGCAAGATAGACTGCAAAGGTTTATGTCCCACTTGCGGGACAAATTTAAATTCCGGTAGCTGTGGATGTCCACCGGAGAATTTCAATCCGCACATGGACACCTTGCTCGAAATTAAACGGCGGCTGGAAGAGCGGAGCTAATAAGATATGCCAAATCCAAAACGACGACATTCAAAAGCCAGGCGCAACCGCCGCCGGGCGCACGATCATTTGACTGCTCGGTCTTTTGCCGAGTGTCCGAACTGCCACGAGTTACGCATGCCGCATCGTGCTTGTCCTCATTGCGGCTATTACAAAGAGCGGGAAGTCATCGAGACAGCCGAGGAATAACTCCTCATGCCCGATTTCAAGATCGCAGTCGATGCGATGGGCGGAGATCACGCCCCCTCGGCGGAAATTGAGGGTGCGCTCCAGGCTGCCGCACAATTCGGTATTCCTATTGTTCTAGTCGGCCAGGAAGACCGAATCCAGCCGGTTCTCGAAAAACAGGATACGGCCGGTCTCCACATCGAGGTTATTCACGCCAGCGAAGTCATCACGATGGATGAATCCGCAGCCACTGCTGCGCGGAAGAAAAAAGACTCCTCAATTCGTGTAGCGGCCCGCTTGATGCGAGATGGCGGCGTTGCCGGAGTGGTGAGCGCCGGAAACACCGGCGCTGTCATGGCAACTGTGAAGATGGTGTTGGGCACTTTGCCTGTCGTGGACCGACCAGCGCTCTCGACAGTTTTGCCGACGCAGAAGGCGAAGCCTGCGATCCTGCTCGACGTCGGCGCCAACGTCGACTGTAAGCCGCATCACCTCGAACAATTTGCCGTCATGGGCGACATCTATTCCCGCGCGATTTTCGGCATCCGCCGGCCCCGTGTAGGCTTGCTTTCCATTGGAGAGGAAGACTCAAAGGGCAACGAGCTCACTAAGGAAGCGTTCAAGTCTCTGAAGCACGCGCCGATTAATTTCATCGGAAACGTCGAGGGCCGCGACATCTTTAAAGGCGAGATCGATGTGATCGTCTGCGACGGTTTCACCGGCAATGTCGCCCTGAAATTGAGTGAGGGATTGATTGAAACCTTCGCAACGATGCTAAGGCAGGAATTGGAAAAGACAATAGCCGCGAAAGTCGGCTACATCCTGGCGGAGCGAGCCTTCCGCGCATTTCGCCGTCGTCTGGATTATTCGGAGTACGGTGGTGCTCCGCTGTTGGGCATCAAAGGCATTACGATCGTCTGCCACGGCCGGTCAAACGCTAATGCAATCAAGAACGCCATCCGTGTCGCGCACGATTTCTGCAAGCACAATGTGAACCACATCATTGAGACCGAGTTCAATAAACTCGGGATTACAAAAGCAGCGGGCACCACTTAGCTGCCACTTTACTATGAAGATTGCATTCGTATTTCCGGGCCAAGGTGCGCAGTACGCAGGAATGGGCCGCGAGGTGGCGGAAAAGTTTCCAGTCGCGCGGGCTGCTTTCAATGATGCAGATGCCGCTTTAGACTTTCCGATTTCCCGTCTGTGTTTCGAGGGTCCCGAAGAGGACCTCAAGTTAACCGAGAATACCCAGCCGGCGATTCTCGCAACATCCATCGCGCTTTTTCGGGTCTTGGAAGAAAAGGGCGTGCGGCCGCACTTTGTTGCGGGCCATAGCTTGGGCGAATATTCCGCGCTCGTTGCCGCCGGAGCATTGAACCTGCGCGAGGCAGTTGCGTTAGTGCGAAGGCGCGGCCGGTATATGCAGGAAGCAGTGCCGGTGGGCATGGGCGCCATGGCTGCACTGCTTGGATTGGATCTCTATGCGGCGCAGGCAGTCTGCGAGAGAGCTGCTGACGGTCAAGTTGTGGCTCCGGCAAATTTGAATTCGGCCGGCCAAATCGTCATTGCAGGAAACCGTGAAGCTGTCGAACGTGCCGTGAACTTCGCGAAAGAAGCCGGCGCCAGGCGATCGATTCTGCTTCCAGTGAGCGCGCCATTTCATTGTGCGTTGCTGAAACCTGCCGAAGAACGGCTGTCCGTGGACCTCGATTCCTGCACCTTTTCCGAATTGCGCTACCCGCTGGTAACCAATGTGGATGCGCAGATCATCCGAAGCGCCGTGGACGCTCAGAGCGCTTTGAAGCGTCAGGTATCGCGTCCTGTGCGGTGGCAAGAAACTGTTCAGCGCCTGCTCGATGAAGGAGTGCGCAGTTTCGTCGAAGTCGGACCCGGCAAAGTCCTGCTCGGTTTGATTCGCTCGATCGATAAGTCAGTTACAATGTTGAACGTCGGAGACGAAAAATCGGTGGAAAATGCTGTAAGGGCGCTCCTATAATTGCGGATTTGCAAAACGGCACGGAATGTTAACAGGAGGGTTTTAGAATGGCTTCCTCAGTTGAAGATAAGGTCAAACAGATCATTGTTGAGCAACTCGGTGTCGACGAATCGGAGGTGACACCG
>DATFXZ010000762.1:0-3134 GCA_035315305.1 Terriglobia bacterium
CATGCAGCGCATTCGGGTAATAACTGGCTCCACCGAAGCCGCAGAAAACGGTATCGATACGCGGCCACCGGCGTTTGAGATGCCTTACGTACACGTCGATAATCGAGTTCGCTTCCGAGTGTAGGGCGTCGTTCACATTGACGAGAACTTCTCCGCCGGCTTCGATAACGATAATGCTGTTCTGTCCAGGGGCTCCAATAAATGTGACGCGCGTATCGCGATCGATCGAATATGTTTTGCCGGAGCGCGCTTCCAAGACTTCGCCGAGTCCGAGCGATCGGAGCCACGTGATGGTTTCGGGATACCAATAAAAAGGATAAAAGACCCGCTTGGGCGTGCGGCACAATCGGCGGAGCGTCGGCTCATGAAGATGATCTTCATGAGGATGTGAAATCAGGAAGACCGACGCATTGGCGGCGGCTTCGGAATTCACAGGCTTGGGAAACACGTTCCACTGATCACAGAACGCCGGACCATCAGACCAGGGGTCCGTCGCAATCAGAGTCGTTCCGGTATCGATGAGCAAGCAGGCGTGACTAACGTACGTTACTTTCATCGGGTATCATTTCGATGCACGTAGCGAGCCAGGCGGGGAAACTGAACTTGGACGCGGTTTTAAGATGCAGCCATCGCCCAGTTCTGAGTTTCTGAATGGTGTCCGGTGACCAGGTAGAGAACCCCGGTTCCGCGACCGGGCCACGTAAAATAATCGGAGGGCCGGAAACCAGCCCTCCGAACCAGTCGATTACTGCTGTCGAGTTGTTTTACTGTGCATCAATTCGATTTCGTCGCTTTGGTCGTGTGTTTGTGAGGCGGAGATACCGATTGGAGTGAGGCCAAGAATGGTTGCACCGTTGCGTTCGATTTCACACGGTTGTCGAGCAGAATTTGTGGTCCTGTGACCTCTTTTCCATAGACTCTGCGGTTAGCGGTGTCATCGATGCTGATGACCGAACCGTCAAGTGAGATTCCCGCAAATAGACCTTTGCTGCGTGAATAGGCAAACACTCCGGATCGGAGAGCGGCATCTGTTCCGACTTCGGCCTTCCGACCGACGGGTCCGGCAGTCGCAGAGGCATCAGCGCCCAGTTTCAGTTTAGATTTCAATAGACCCTTGATACCGCTTTCGTCGGTAAATACCAATACCACGTCGCTGGCTTGCACGCCGATCTGCAGACCAAAGCTGCCGCCTCCGATCTCGACAAAGGCTGGAGTACTCCAGCTGCCATCCTCTCCTCGCTGAGACATCAGACCCTTACCCCATTGACCGCCGAGTCCGAAAGCGCCTTTGACGACGTGGGGTATGACCGCGATCCCATGTGCGCGTGCCATTAGTTCTTCAGGAATGGAGTTCTCAGGAATGTTCATAATTTCCGTCAAGACCTTGGCTGCTTCCGCAGCGCGGTCCTTGTATTCTCTGACGTTTTTGTCATCAGCTGGTTCCTTGGCTGGAGTTGTCTCCTTGGATTGATCTGTTTGCTTGGGTTGAGCTGTCGTCTGCTTCGACTCCTGTCCTGCCGCATTCTCGACAGCAACGAAAGCCAGCATTAATGACATCCCAATACTGAAAAAACACTTCAACATGCAACCTCCTTACTAAATTCGTAACAGGCCATCGCGTTCGGCTCACGCTATACCGGGTTTCGACCTTGAATAATCCGAATCAGAACCGCGGCAACGGCCAGCACTAACAGAATGTGAATAAAGCCGCCGAGTGTGTATGAACTGACCATTCCCAGCAGCCACAACAACAAAAGAAGAACAAAGATTGTCCAAAGCATTGATCATCTCCTTCTCGATCACGAATGATCGTCGTGTCAGTCAGGGCCTCTATGCAGCGCGACCTACAAGATAGTGGCGAATGCCGTCCTGCGTGAGTGCGCGTTTGTGGTGCAACAGAATCAGTTCGTCTTCTGTTAGACCTATGGAATCGACAATGTAAACGGTTTTGCCATCACGTTGGGTTTCACTAGTGAAAGCCATACCTTCTTTTACCAATTGCGCTATCGCGTCTGTTAGGTCATCAAATGTGGACATGATGTGCCTCCTATTCGGGCGATTTCTTCGTGTCGCCTCGATCACACTCGTCTGGGAGCGAGGAGACGGGGCTCACAACTTCAGCCAATTCCGCAGAAGCCTGAGCGACAGAATTTTCCGACTTACGGTTCAGAGCGAGTACTCGCGCGTTTTCGGCCATCCGTACGGCTTCTCGCGCATTCTTTGAGACCGTTTCAGCTCCGGCCCTGCTGGCGTGATACGCCTCCGCCGTTTGGAGCAACCTCTGGGCTTTCGTGAACGCCTCAGCGGCGTTTTTGTGCGCACCGGCCCAGACTGCTATCCACACAGCATTGCGGGCTTCATAAAGATGCAACGGTGTGCTCTGATCCATCGCGATCGCCTTCAGCGGTGTCGGCGCGTTTAACGTATACGTTCCGCGTGGTAACAGGTCGTACTTCGTTTCAATCTTTCCGATTTTTCCGAGCGTATCCGGCTTGACCACGCTTTCAATAACAACCTTGTCGTTCGGTTGCGACACAGCAAAATACGGTTCCGCCGTAACGATGAGGCCAAAAGCATGAAGCTCGCTGGTGACGTTAAACCTGGCCTTCGTCCCATTCGGTATAACTTCACCGAGGTTCGTCGGTCGGCCTTCAGGGCTGATGCCCCACATGACGAAGGTCAGATACTCCGGACCGAAACTCGTAGCGTCTTGCAAGTTGTCGAATTCGCCATCTATCTCGATGTGATCTCGCTTGCGTTCTACCGTCGCTTCGCCGTGGGCTTCCGGGAAGAGACAGGTGCCCTCTAAATCCAGCCTGATCGGGTCGGTCTGGTCGACGAAATCGATCACGTTCGTCGTCCGTTCCACGAGGGACACCTGGTCCTCCGGCCGCTGTTGCCCTTGAGACCTGGCGGCCGCTACGAGCGAAAGACTAAGCAAGATAACCTTCAACCCTTTCATGTTTGGTTCTTCCCCGCGGAAGACAATAAGAAAGCAAGGAGTTGTCCAAATGAAAATTGGTCGAAGCCCGTCGTGCACTAAGTCACAGAAGAGAAAAGGTCAGTTGCTGGAGAGATAGCGTGTAGGGAATTACGATCCCGCTGTCAGAGAAACACCTTCCCGGGGTAATTTT
>DATFXZ010000763.1:0-3478 GCA_035315305.1 Terriglobia bacterium
GCCGCCGCTGAAACCGAATCCCACTGCGGGTCCACAAACGATGCGGCAACGGATGGAAGAACATCGGGCCAATCCAGCCTGCTCGAGCTGTCACAGGATGATGGACCCGATCGGTTTCGCTTTGGAAAATTTCGACGGTAACGGAAAATGGCGGACAAGGGAAGCCGGGCAGAAACTTGACGGTTCAGGTCAGCTGGTCGATGGCAGTCCGATTGACGGAGTCGTCAGTCTGCGGGAAAACCTGGTGCGGTACTCTCCTCAGTTCCTGCGAACCGTAACGGAGAAGTTGCTTACGTATGCTCTGGGTCGTGGGGTAGAGTACGACGATATGCCGGTGGTCCGCTCTATCGTGCGAGAAGCAGCTAAGAAGGATTACCGGTTTTCGGCAGTTGTGATTGAAATTGTACGGACTATACCGTTTCAGATGAATCGGAAGCCACGGGGGTAGAGATGTTCATCGCGAAAAAACACCTTTCCCGCCGCACTTTCCTGCGCGGCGCCGGTGTCACGTTGGCACTTCCGTTACTGGACTCGATGTTTCCCGCTCTAGTTCCCTCGGCCAAAGCCCAGGCGGCGGCGAAGATCCCAAGATTCGTCGGCATCTTCAATCCGCATGGCTGGGAACCGGGGCATTGGGCTATGAAAGAAGGCGTTCTTGAGGAGCTTCCTTTCATTCTGAAGCCGCTGGAGCCCTGGAAAGATTCCATTACTGTCATCAGCGGCCTGGACGCAACGTCATCAATGCCGCCGCCAGGAGAAACAGGGGGCGATCATTCTCGCAGCGCAGCTGTGTTTAGCGGAGCTCAGCCGAAGAAAACCGTCAGCGCAGATATTCGTCTAGGCATAACCATCGATCAGGTCATTGCGCAGAAGTACGGACAAAACACGCTGCTGCCTTCACTCCAGGTCAAGTGCGAGGATCAGAGTTCGCTGGCCACTTGCCCCTGGGGCTACAGCTGCGCTTACGTGAATTCGGTTTCGTGGTCGGGTCCGACGAAACCGCTTCCTTTTGAAGCGAATCCGCAGGTCGTTTTTGAACGCTTGTTCGGCGACGGCAGCAACGCCCAGGAACGCGCAGCGCGCAAACAAGCCAAAGCGAGCTTGCTGGACGCTGTCTCAGTGGAAGTTGGGCGTTTGAATAAGACGCTTCCTGCAACCGACCGGACGCGCCTCAACGAATATCTGGAAGATGTGCGCGAAATCGAACGCCGGTTGAACAATATCAGCAAGTCTGCAGAACAATCGGTGGACGTCCAGGTGCCGTTTGGGATTCCGGAATCGTTCAGTGAACACATCAACCTACTATGGGATCTCCAGCTGTTGGCGTTTCGGGCTGACATCACACGCGTTTCTACGTTGATGTACGCGCACGATGTCAGCATGCGTGTGTACCCGGAATCCGGGGTGACCAGCGGAAATCACCCGACGTCGCATCACGGCGGAAGGCCGGCTACCGTTGAAGCCTGGGCGAAGATCAACCGTTACCATGTGCAGTGTCTTACGCCTTTCCTTACGAAGCTAAAGGCCACTCCTGACGGTGACGGAAGCCTGCTCGATCACGTTCTGATCTTCTGGGCCAGCAACATGTCCGATGGAAATCTTCATAGCCATAAAGCCGTGCCAAATATGTTCATTGGCGGCGCGGGTGGGCAGCATATGGGTGGGCGACATATTGTCCGGACAGGAACGACGGCCAATCTTCTGCTGAAAACATTGCATCTGTTTGGGATCGAACAAGAGTCTATCGGCGACAGCACGGAACCCCTGTCGCTATGACGCACCGCGAAGCGGTGCAAGGAGATAAGGCAGGGGTCGCGTTTTTTGCGTACCCCTGGAAAGAATATGCGATCAACATCCGCACCCCGGACGGGGTGCGAAGAATCCTCGACACCCTTCCAGGGTGCGGCACTTTCCTTCGAATACATCCCAGCACGCCTCCGGCGTGTGCGAATCCTGTACAGCGTCACTTTGCACAAAATAAAAGCGGTGCTCAATATCGTTCTCTGCTTCCTCTCCTTTTCTTATACCGCCTTTGCGTTCAGCGGCAGCGAACTCGCCGATTCCGCAATGCGGAAAGACACGCAGTCCGTGCGCACGTTGTTGAAGCAGAACGCTGACCCTAATGCCCCCCAGTCCGATGGCACGACCGCTTTGCACTGGGCAGCGCGCTGGGACGATGTAGACATCGCTGCCGCGTTAATACGTGCGGGTGCGAATCCGCAAGCCGTTAACCGGGACGGCGCAACGCCGATGTTTCTCGCGACTTTGAATGGAAGCGCCGCGATGATCGACACACTATTGAAAGCCGGCGCAGATGTGAACGCGCCTGTCCTTTCACGAGGAGAGACGGCTTTGATGATGGCCGCCCGGACAGGAAGGCTGGATCCCATGAGGACGCTGATCGCCCGCGGCGCGAAGGTTAACGCAACAGAAAACCTTCGAGGAACGAATGCCCTGATGTGGGCAGCTGAACAAGGTCATACAGACGTCGTCAAGTTGCTGCTCGACAACGGCGCCGATTTAGATACCCGATCATCGATTGTGCGACCGATCAAGCGAAACGGTTTGGGCTTTGCGCGCGACGGACAGCCGGGCGAACCAATGGGCGGACTCACCGCTCTCTTGTTTGCAACGAGGCAAGGGTCGCTCGATACCGTGCGCATCCTCGCAGCAGCCGGCGCGAACATCAGTCAGCCGTCTGCGGATGGAAGCAGCCCGCTTCTCGTCGCAGTTCAGAATGGCCACTACGAGATCGGCCGGTTTCTGCTGGAGCACGGAGCCGATCCAAATCGCGCCAACGATAAAGGTTGGACTCCGCTATATATCGCGGTCGCAAATCGAGATGCACTCACTACGGCCGTTCCTCCCCCCAGTAAGGAAGGAGCGCTCGATTTTATCAAGCTATTGCTCGAGCGCGGCGCCAACCCCAACGTGCGCATCAAGATCCGAGCGGAAGTTCATCAAGCCAACACATCGCTGTGGCTGAAAGAAGCGGGGGCGACGCCGCTCTTGCGTGCGGCTCTGTGCGGCGATCTGACTGTGGTCCGTCTTTTAGTCGATCATGGCGCCGATCTACGAATCAGCACTTTCGACGACACAACTCCGTTGATGGCGGCGGCTGGCGTCGGTTGGGCGGAGGGTTTCACATTCCAGTACTCCGAAGACGAAACGCTCGAACTGGTGAAGTTCCTTTTGGACAAGGGTGCCGGCATTAACGACGCGAATCAGGACGGAATTACTGCTCTCCACGGTGCAGCCTACAAGGGTGCGAACAAAGTCGTGGAACTCCTCGTTGGTCGCGGCGCCGACCTTGCGGCTAAAGACAAAGGCGAAGACTACGGATTCGGTGTGAGCACCGTCCGCATGACGCCATTGAACTGGGCAGAAGGTGTACCGATTGGAATGTCTTCACCTATTTATCACGATGACACCGTCGCTTTGCTGAGCCGGTTGATGCAGGAGCGGCAAATTCCGATCG
>DATFXZ010000764.1:0-16972 GCA_035315305.1 Terriglobia bacterium
GCCGATGGCGGCGGATGGAACAGCGACGTCATTCTCGTTAATACAAGCGAAAATCTGATGCATGGAGTAGTGGAGTTCTTCAGTCCGGGCAGCGGCAATCAGCCTGGTGCTCCAATGGAAGTCCCTATCGGCGACGGCAGCACCTCCGTTGTTGAATTTGAGATTCCGATGCGAAGCTCCCAGAAGATCTCGACGGCAGGAAGTTCCACGATATCCGAGGTCCCATTCGGCCTCAACAGGGGCACATCTTTTTCTACGCCCGGGGCTGGCTCGGCCCAAGTTTCGGGATGGGCCGCAGCGGATTCCAACGATGCTACTGTGCGACTAAATGGGTTGGAGCTAGTGCAATTCCGGCAGCTCGGCATTACACAAAATCAAGCCGGTATTCTGGCGCCGCCGTTACGTCAGATGGGCCGCTTCCTTGCCGAACGTACCGACAAAGTCCGATCATTTATGGCGGTCGCGAATCCGAATGCGGTAGATGTCGATCTGAATCTTGTTTTAACGGATGAGAACGGGGCCTCTGGAGATGTGATCACAGTGACGGTTCCAGCGTCTGGACAATTCTCTGCGTTCCTTACCGACCAACCGCTCACCATAGCAGTCAATACGACGCGGGCAGTGAGTTTCAGTGCATCTCTTCCGGTCTTCGTGACGGCACTGCGCTTTTTCACGAATGAGCGAAACGACTCACTCCTGAGTCAAATCCCAATCGCCGACATCACCACTGCAGTTGATCAGCCGGTTGTCATTCCGCAATTTACCGATGGCGGGGGTTGGAAGACGCGAGTCGTCCTTGTAAACAACACTGAAGACGAAATGCATGGTGTGATCCGTTTTGTGGATCACGGTAGTCCCACCAACCCGCCACAAGGCGTGGTCGTTGGAACCGATGGCGGAGACAATTCGGTTTTCGAGTATGACATTCAACCCCGTGGTTTCTTCCAACTCCAGACGAATGGGCTGATGGAGAATCTGTCCTCAGGATCGGTCCAAATCGTACCGTCTTCGGGTTTCCACACACCTGCGTCGTTCGCGCTCATCTCGGACTTCATCGTGGACCAGGCTGCCACGGCTGCCGCCGGTGATACCCGCGGGAATACGGTCTTTGAAACTTCAGTCGAAGGCCAATTGCCCGCGACAAGTCTCCGGTTTTACGCCGAGGCGGCTGGCGATTTCGGTGCCGCAACACCGAGATCCACGCGAACGAGTATCGCGATCGCGAATCCGTCCGCCCAACCTGCGACAGTCCAGTTGGAGGTAACGTCGTTTAACGACGTTCGGTTGGGACTTTCATCGCCGATAACCATTCCTGCCGGCGGCCAGTTAGCGGCGTATCTCTTCGAAATACCTGGTCTTCAATCTTTGCCTGTGCCGTTCCAGGGCGTCTTGCGTCTCACGGTTCAGTCGGGTTCCGGCGTCACAGCCAGTAGTTTCAGGATTCTTTTCAACGAGCGGCCGGATTACCTTGTCACCACGACCGGGCCGCTGAATGAGAATGCCGGAATGGCCGGACGCCTGGTCTTTCCGTATATGACCGATAGTACGGGATACGCGACACAATTTATCCTGATCAACCCGCCCAGCGTACAGACTGGTTCGGGTGTTCTGCACTATGTGGCTGCTGACGGGTCGCCGCTACAAATCAGCACGCTCAGGCTTGGTTCCGTTCAGATCATTGCGTCTGAAGGGTCTCTTACTCCGTTTGCGCATGTTATTCTCAACCGCCGGGACAACGGAGTTTTAACATCTATGATCGCCCTCGAAGCAGAGCTTCCCGGCACAACCTTCCGCACTTACGCCGAATCCGTCGGTGACTTTGATTCCGGTGTTGCCGGATCGACCCGGAGTGGAGTTACCCTCGCAAATCCTTCCAACGCATCAGCCACTGTTATCCTCGAGGTGAGAAGTCTGGACGGCTCGCTCCTTAAGACGTCTCAACCGGTGCAGGTGCCCGCCAATGGGGCGGTGGCGGTGTACCTGAATCAGGTGCCGGGCCTGGAAAGCTTAGTCGCTCCCTTCGAAGGAATTGTTCGAGTCACTGCTACGTCACCTCAAGGTGTAACGGCAGCAGGTTTCCGCGCGATTAACAATGAACGAGGCAACGTCCTGTTTACGTCAACAGGGCCGCTGATCGAAGATGCGGGAGCATCCGGGCAATTAATCTTTCCCCATATTGCCGAGGGTGGCGGCTATACGACGCAGTTCATCGTAATTGGCGGCACGTCGGGCCAGGCGAATACAGGTGTGCTGAGCTTCTTTACTCAAGAAGGTAATCCACTGAATCTTACCCTGACGCCGCGTTGATTGGGTGGTCCTGCAACTCCGATTGTCCCTTGCCTAGGCGGCGGCTTTAGCCGCCGCGTCGGCCCAAAGCCGGCGCCTACAGCGGAACCAGCACGAACACTCAACCGCAACGGGACTTCTTTCCGCTCCAAATGGACCCTAGAAACATGCGACTGCCGGCATTTGTGTCCCCAAAATTCCGGTTTTCGGGGATCGTGCCTTGACAAGCATTCATGGGCAAAGGAAAGTATGAATCGTATGGCTGACGGCGTGACGAACGAGCTTCAAGCTTCGCTTGAGACATGGCATACCCTCGCTCCGGAAGAACGGGTCGAGACGTTCAAACAATTGCCGTACGTCGACAAGGATGATTTCTTCCTCGCCCTGAGCGCTCGTGACCAATCCGAGCTCATTCGCTCATTGCCGCAGAACGAGCGTCGCATCTGGATGCGTTTGCTTCCGCCCGACGATGCCACCGACGTGATCCAGGAAACCCCCGAAGAGGAACGCGGCAGCCTTTTGGCGCTTCTCGACGATTACACGCGCCGTGAAGTTGTCGCCCTGCTTGCTTATGCAGAAGACAACGCAGGCGGCCTGATGAGTCCCCGCTTCGCTCGGCTGCGTCCGGATATGACGGTGGATGAGGCGGTCACGTATCTGCGCCGGCAGGCCGAGCAGGTCGAGACGATTCATTACGCCTACGTACTGGATTCCGACCAACACCTCCTGGGAGTAGTGCCTCTGCGGCGACTTATGTCCGCACCGCGCGGCCAGAGCGTCCGTGAAATCATGCGTACCGACTTCATTGCCGCTTCGGAGGAATTGGATCAGGAAGCTTTGGCCAAACTTTTTTCAGAAGAGCATTTGTTCGCGATACCCATTGTCGACAATGATGGCCGGATGAAAGGTATCGTGACCGCCGATGACATCGTCGACGTGGTTACGGAAGAAGCAAGCGAGGACATTCAAAAGATCGGAGGCAGCGAGGCTCTGGATGCACCGTACCTAAAGGTCGCATTGCTCGAAATGGTTCGAAAACGGGGCGGTTGGCTCGCCGCGCTCTTTATCGGGGAAACCCTGACTACCACGGCAATGACGTTTTTTGAAAAGGAACTCGGCAAAGCGCTTCTGCTAAGTGTGTTCATCCCGCTGATTATCAGCAGTGGAGGCAACTCAGGTTCTCAGGCAACGACACTTGTAATCCGAGCAATGGCTTTGGGCGAAGTCGGTCTTCGCGACTGGTGGCGAGTCATACGGCGTGAGGTGGCTGCCGGGTTGGTCCTCGGTTGTATGTTGGGGACGATCGGTATGACTCGCATTTTACTGTGGCAGGCGATTGCGCTTGGTGTCGGTAAGGATCTTTATGGTCCTCACTACCTGCTCGTCGCCGCAACGATTGGTACCAGCCTCGTCGGCGTCGTTCTCTTCGGCACAGTTGCCGGCTCCATGCTGCCGTTTATCCTTCGGGGTTTTGGCCTCGATCCAGCCAGCGCTTCCGCGCCGCTGGTTGCGACGTTAGTTGACGTGACGGGACTCATCATCTATTTCAGCGTTGCCAGCATGGTCCTTCGAGGTACGCTGCTCTGACAATCCACAGCATACGGCAAACGGAAGCGTCGCAAACAAATCTGAAACCATTTGCGTCGACACTTCTTCATTTGTGAAGACATTTCTGGCGCGTGCGGGCATGCCCGGCGGTAATTCGATTTGAGTATCGGCCCAGATCTTTTCTCCAATCGGGGCAGAGCCCGCGCGGGTAAGCGAAGCAAATAAACGAGGGACAGCGACTATGCACCAACTCTTATGCAGATACCGGCCGAATGCGATAACGTGATTTGATTGTGCGCCTTTGACTCGAAGCGGAATGTATTCGCCCTGCGTGAACAAGTCAGAATGCGTCCGCCGGAATTGTAAGGCCTTCCACGTGACGAACATTTTGAGCCGGCCATCGGAGTAGCGCTTCAAAAGATTGGGGAGCTTGGTTTCGTTCTTCACTTCATCGAAGATTTTTTGGCGAGTAGAGAAATCTACCGGTCGGCGATTATCCGGATCCGCAAGGCTCAGGTCCCAGAGCTCCGTTCCGCGATATAAATCGGGAACGCCAGGTGACATGATTTTCAAGATTAATTGGGAAAGGGAAGACAAAGCTCCGAAGTAGGCGATCTTTTTTTGCAAGCGCCCAAAGTCTTCCAGGAATGTTTCGTTCGAATATAGCGAGTCGATGAACGAAAGAACTTGGTCCTCATATTTTTTGTTGATGTCGATCCAACTGGTGTGAGTCTTCGCTTCTCTGAGGGCTTTCGTTACGTACTGCTTCAGACGATCCGGTTCGATTGGCCATGCGCCGAGCATCGATTGATAAATTAGAATTTGCTCATTCCGATCCGGCGCTTCAGTCGGGTTCATACGCTGCCATCGCCTCAGACAGCGGGTCCAGTCTTGAGGAAGCTCAGACAGTACGTTGATTCGAGCGCGCACGTCCTCGCTGCGCTTCGTGTCGTGGGTGGAAGTAGCGTTTAGTGTGTGCGGCCAGCGTGCATGGCGAGCGAGATTGCGACGGTGAAATTCTTCCACACCCAAGTAAATCTCGGGCCCGTTCGAGTCGCCGCCTACTTCGTTCACCGACAATAACGGAGTGTGAACGTAGAAAGCCGTATCTTCGAGGCCCTTTGCCATCACGGGGCCGGTGAACTGCTGCCAACGCATGACGAAGTCCAGGTAGTCGGGTTTTCGGTGTTGGATGTACCACGGCGGCTCTAGGAGAAGAACTCGACGCAAAAAATCAAACGCTCCTCCCTTTCCAGCGGCGGTAATCGCATTTTCGATGTGAGCCCGATCGTGGTCGGAGATGCGTTCATCGCGAATATATGTCCGATACAACGGTAAGCATGCCGTTACCGAAACAAACGCGTCTCGGAGTTCTTCCGTACGGAGGTCGCGCGCGTGGCGATCGTCCTCAGCAAGTTCAGACAACCGGTGGACGAGTGCGTTCAATTCGCCCACGAATAGCTCTTTCATGACTTGCTGCTTGTATTCCCTAAAGGCATCCGTGAATGTCTTCGGTGAACCAATGAAGTCCGCGTAGATTTTTTCCAATTTGTGAAAACCTTCACGGTCGATGAATGCACCATTCAAAAAATTGAGAAAGTCATAACCAGTGGTGCCATGTGTGCGCCAATCGCACGGTAGTTGCTCGGTGCCTGCCAGAATTTTTTCGGTGATCACATATGTTTTCGGCAGGTGATCGAGATAGCTTTTTGGATCGAGCAGTCCGTCGATGTGATCAATTCGCAATCCTGTGATCTTTCCTTCTGCAACGAGTCTCAAAACGTATGCATGCACCGCGTCATACACCTCTTCGCGTTCGACGCGTAGCCCGACCAGGTCGCTAATGTCGAAGAATCGGCGGTAATTGATGCTGTCTGCTGCTTTGCGCCAGTAGGCGAGCCGGTAATGCTGTCGCGAAAGAATTCCGTCGAGGGTTTCCACGCTGAGATTTTCCGCTCCAGCGGCGATAGGTAGTTTCTGTTCGAAATACCTCAAAATGGGGCGGCCGTTCTCGATTGTGAGCCTGAGTTCCTGATTGTCGAGGGCCTCGCCGTAGGGCCTCCCGAGAATCGGCAGGAGGACTTTCTTCGACTCCCAATTGACGTCGAAGAACTGTGCGTAAGCAGATCCCTCGCCTTTCTCGAGAACATCGAACCACCACGGGTTGTCCAGGCTCGCTGCCATATGGTTGGGGACGATGTCCAATATCAAACCCATGCCCCTGCTCTGGAGTGCGCGGCAGAATTCGTCGAATTCTTCCGGAGTGCCGATCTCCTGATTGAGTTGTGTAGGATCGGTCACATCGTAACCATGTGTGCTACCGGCACGCGCCTTGAGGATTGGCGAGGCATACAGATCGGTGATACCCAGTTCATACAGGTAGTCGACGAGCCGCAGCGCATCCGTGAATCGGAAGTCACGGTTGAACTGCAGGCGGTACGTTGAGATGGGGATTCTCATTGAAGTTCAGACGAGTACGGCCGCTTCGCGCTAAGACGCGATTTTCAGCTCGGGTATCCCTGGCACATCCACGTTCACAGATAAATTTTTGCCCAGGGCAAGGAAATGTTCAACCCACACGCGGGCTACAGCGTCGCCGCGAGAGGCCATTTCGACCCGCTTGGGATAGATCTTCTGGAGCATATGGTAGTAATTGTTCTGGGCTCTCCAGACGTTCACTTCAAAAGGCAGACTGCGCGCTACACCGGCTGCCGCCTCAAACTTCTTCATTAATTCGATATTGTCGGGATTCTCGACGAACTGTTGCGACAGCTGTTTGATGGTTCTCCGCAGAGCGTAACCCAAGGTTGGCCCATCGAGCAACACGCCCTGGACATGTGCTTCATCGATCAGAGTGTTAATACGCGTGAAGTCCAGATTTTCGACGTCCTCGAAAGCCGCCCGCAAACTGCTGTTGAGCGCAAACTCCGCAGCGATCGAGAAGGCGCGTGGAAGCGGAATGGAAAGATCGGAAAGAAAGCGCATCATTGGCGCGTGAGTTTCGTAAACCTGGCGGTAAACAGCTTCGGCTTCGGACAGCGTGGATTGCAGGATGACCCTTAGTATCTTGCGCTGGTCATCATGAAAGATGGATCGCAGCGAGTACGTCGATCCACAGAATTCCCGATCGAGGACACGAATGACCTCTGAAAAATCAGCGCGATTGAATGGGTCGATGATTTCCTGCTTAAGCGTTGGGTAGTCTTCTTGACGTTCTTCTCTGCGAACACCGCAATTCATCACGTGATCCCCGATGTGCATGGCGCCGAACGTGAGGATTTCCGACTCTTGAGTGATTTCCGATGTGATCCTCGCCCGTCCGATAGCAAGCTTCGAGCGTCCAGCTTCGAGCCGTTCGGAATCTTCGAGTTGGACTTTATAACAATAGACCTTGGCTTCCTCCGGGAAAGGCTCGAAGAGGGAAATCAAACCGTAATGTCCCGCCACCTTCTTGCGATCGACCATCGCCGGTCGAACAAACTTTTCATAGATCACTCTGCCGTCCTGGTGTTCCGGAATGTTGCTTTTCGCAGCGGAAAGGCGGTCGAGGAACGCGGGTTCAATCGATTCACCGAAGATTCGTTCATACAACTGCAGTGTTCGCGCAGCGTACTGTATGACCTGCGTCGTCTCGATTCCGGATAGCTCGTCGAAAAACCATCCGCAGCTCGTGTACATCAACATGGCATGGCGCTGCATTTCCATCAGCTTCAGCGCGGTGACTTTTTCGTCCTGCGTGAGCTCGTCAGCGGCTTGTTCGGCAAAAAATTTCTCGGAGTTTTCCGTGCAGCGATTGAGAATGACGCCTATGTATTCATTGCGTGCGGCCCATGGATCGCGGAAGATTTCACGACCTTTATTTTCAAACGGCGACGCGATGGTGTCCCGCAGCCAGTCGAAAGCATGCCGCAAAGGCGTGCGCCATGCCTGATTCCAACTTGGATATCCACCTGAGTTGCAGCCACAGTTACTGTTCCAACGCTCGACGCCATGCGAGCAACTCCAGGCCGAGCGCTCCCAAATTTCAGCTTCGCAGGTTGGGGGATGCCGTTCCAGGTATTGACCGTAGTTCGTAATCATCCCTGGGTGGTTCCTTTCGATATGATGGATGGCATAGCCGAGCGCCATCTCACCTTTCCTGTGGTGATGACCGTAAGTCTCGCCGTCGGTCGCAATGTGAACGATCTGTGGCCAATGGCGCGCGTCGGAGAATGCGGATGTCAGCCGGCCGGCGAAGGCTTCACCTTTGTCGAGCAAGTGTTCGAACGCGATCGCCTGCGAAATAGGGCCATCGTAGAAGAACACTGCGAGCTGTCTGCCCGACGGTAACCGCACCTCGTAAGCCCTCGAGGGGTCAACCTTGCCTCCACTCGCATCCTTCCACGCTCGCGCGCGCAACTTGCGTGTGCGCTTTGCCTGGTAGGGAGAAAGGATCGTGAAGCGAATGCCAAACTCGGCCAGAATGTCGAGCGTTTCAAGATCCACGGCGGTTTCGGGCAGCCACATGCCTTCCGGTTTCCGTCCGAACCGGAATTCAAAATCGCGTATGCCCCAATATACTTGCGTGTACTTATCACGCGAATTACACAACGGCAGGACCGCATGATTGTAAGCTTGGGCGATCGCATTGCCGTGACCCGAGAATCGCTCCTGGCTCTCTTTATCGGCCCTGAGAATAGTCCGGTACGCCGTCGGTTCTCTTTCCGCCATCCACGCAAGCAAAGTCGGACCAAAATTGAAACTGATGTACGCGTAGTTGTTTGTGATCTTCACGATGTTCTGGTAGCCATCCAGAATTCTCGACATACCATTCGGGGCGTAACATTCCGCGGTGATGCGTTCGTTCCAATCGTGATAGGGATATGCCGAATCCTGTAATTCGACGAACTCCAGCCATGCATTCTCCCGCGGCGGCTGATAAAAGTGACCATGAATACAAACGTAGCGTTGCATCAGTCCTGAATCTCCTTCTCGTAAAGCAGCACGCCGTACGGTTCCAGCGTGAGGTCGAGTTGCATCGGGCTCTGAATACTCCCCGGTGCTGTTGTGCCTGACCCCAGCCATCGCGAATCGGAAGAATCGAAGCGTTTGGTCCAGGCTCCACGCGGTACGCTTTCAAATTGCTGGACTGGATGCTCATTGAAGTTGAAGATGGCAAGCACCTCGTTTGTCTGACTCCAGCGGCGCACCGCAAGCACATACTCTTTTTCGAAGCTAAGGACGTCCATTTTGTCTTTGCTTAGAGAGCGGAGAGCCGGCAATGACTTACGCAGCCGTATAAGCTCCTTGTGAAATGCGAGCAAGGCGCGGTGGCCTTGTTCTTGCTTCAGCGAGTGATTCAACTTCGAGCGTTCAAACGTGTTCT
This sequence comes from Terriglobia bacterium, assembly GCA_035315305.1. GTDB lineage: Bacteria > Acidobacteriota > Terriglobia > 20CM-2-55-15 > 20CM-2-55-15 > 20CM-2-55-15. The sequence continues at coordinate 9,200 of DATFXZ010000764.1, forward strand.
CGTCCTGCGGGTCCGGTGGCTCGCCCTGCCAGTCGAACGAAGCAAATTCCTGCTGCCGGCCCCGCCGGACTGCCTCAATGAGATGCGGATCAGAATGGCTGACGAAATATTGAAACGGTGCGGTCTCACCGTACTCATCCCCCATGAACAGCAGCGGCACGAACGGCGAAAGCAAGACGACGCTCGATGCAAGCTTGTATGCTTCCAACGGAACAAGCTGACTCAGACGGTCACCCAACAAGCGATTACCGATTTGGTCATGGTTCTGAGCAAACACGACGAACCTCACTGATGGGATGGCGCGCGAAGAATTCCCATGACGGCGGCCACGATTGACGGAATAATGGCCGGAATAGACGAACCCCTCTGAAAATGCCTGCGCCATGTGTTGGAAATCACCGAAATCGATGTAATAACCTTGCCGCTCCCTCGTCAGCAATGTGTGCATCGAGTGATGGAAGTCATCGTTCCATTGTGCATCGAGCCCGTATCCACCTAGTTCGGCCGTTCGAACAATGCGGGTATCGTTCAAGGCGCTTTCGGCAATCACGTACACGCGACGATTCACGCTCAATCCCCGTGAGTGAACAGCCTCGGCAAGCTCTTCCAAAATATTCAATGCGGAATGATCGAGGATCGCGTGCACAGCGTCGAGGCGTAACGCGTCGATGTGATAATCCGTGATCCATTCGAGCGCATTCGATACAAAAAAATGGCGCACTTCATCACTGTTTACATCATCGAAATTAAGCGCGGCCCCCCATGGCGTTTTATATCGTTCGGTGAAGTATGGCGCGAACAGCGAAAGGTAATTTCCTTCAGGTCCAAGATGGTTGTAGACGACGTCCAGAATGACAGCCAGCCCACGCTCGTGGCAGGCGTTTACAAGCTTCTTCAAACCATGCGGTCCGCCGTATGAGTTCTGAACGGCAAATGGGAAAACACCGTCATAGCCCCAGTTACGGCTGCCGGAGAACTGCGCCACGGGCATCAATTCAATGGCGGTGATGCCGATATCGACGAGTTCGTCGACGTACGGAATCACAGCTTCGAACGTTCCCTCAGAAGTAAACGTTCCGACGTGCAATTCATAGATAACGTAGGTTTCGATGGGGATGCCGAACCAGTGGGTGTCTGTCCAATCGAATCGAGCACTCACTATTTCGGATGGCCCATGCACACCATCAGGCTGGTAACGTGAAACGGGATCGGGAACTTCTTTTCCATTCGAAAGCTGGTACAAATACCTGGTTCCAGGAGCTATTCCTTCGAGTGCCGCCGTGTGATAGCCGCGCTTTCGTGGTTCCATGCAGATGATACGATCTTCAGGCGCGACAAGGTGCAGGTGCACCTTGTGTGAAGACGGCGCCCACACTCGAAAACGGCATCGATTGCCGTCCAACCAAATTGCTCCCAGATCTTCAGGCATCGTTTTGTGCCGTAGCCGCGGAGCGGCGGCAGAGTGTGTTGCTCAACTGCAATTCAAGATGATGTGTGAGCGATCCCCTCGCTCGCTTCGCTCGTGTCTCTCCCTCACGAGTGGGAGAGCCGCCGAAGGCGGCAGGGGGTCGCTCACACGCCATCTCGAATTGCAGTTGGCAGCCGTGGCTACACTCTGCCGCCGCTCCGCGGCTAACCACTCTTGAAGAAAACTGCTCCCAGCGGCGGAACGATCAAATTTAACGAGTGTTGTCGGCCATGCGCTGGAATTGCGCCGGCTTCCGCGCCGCCAAGATTACCGAAGCCGGCGCCCCCATATGACTCCGAATCGCTATTCAGAATTTCCTGCCAATAACCGCCGTGCGGCACGCCGACCCGATAGTTATGCCGCGGAACGGGAGTGAAATTGAAAATAGCGGCGATAATTTGATCTCCGCCTTTGGACTTTCGCATGAAGCTCAGCATGCTCTGCTGCGAGTCGCTTCCGTCGATCCATTCAAATCCCGCAGGGTCGCAGTCGAGTTCGTGGAAGGCTCGTTCGGCACGATAGGTGCGATTCAGATCCGATACCCAACTCTGAAGACCACGATGCGAATCGTATTGCAGCAGGTGCCATTCGAGGCTGTGCTCGTGTGTCCATTCGGCCCATTGCCCGAATTCTCCGCCCATGAATAGCAGCTTTTTTCCGGGCTGCGCGTACATGTAGCCGAACAAGAGGCGCAAGTTCGCAAATTTCTGCCAGAAGTCACCGGGCATTTTCCCTAATAGCGATCCTTTCCCGTGCACAACCTCGTCGTGCGATAGAGGCAGTATGAAATTTTCGTGCCATGCATAGATCATCCGGAAGGTCAGCTCATTGTGGTGATACTTGCGGTAAATGGGATCGTGGCTCATGTATGACAGCGTGTCGTGCATCCAGCCCATGTCCCACTTGAATCCAAAACCCAGGCCGCCGACATAGGTCGGGCGCGACACCGCGGGCCATGCGGTCGATTCTTCCGCCATCGTTTGGACATCCGGATGATTCTTGTATACCTCTGTATTAAAGCGGCGTAGGCAGTCGATCGCTTCCAGGTTCTCGCGGCCGCCGAACTGGTTCGGGACCCACTCGCCTTCTTTACGCGAATAATCGAGATACAACATTGAAGCCACCGCATCCACGCGCAGTCCATCTATGTGATATCGGTCTAGCCAGAACATCGCGCTGCTCAGCAAAAAGCTTCTCACCTCGTGCCGGCCGTAATTGAAGATGTAACTGTCCCAGTCTTTGTGAATACCCTTACGGGGGTCGGAGTGCTCGTAAAGATGCGTTCCATCAAAATAACCGAGCGCCCAATCGTCGGTCGGAAAGTGTGAGGGTACCCAGTCGAGGATCACTCCGATGCCGGCCTGATGCAGGTAATCGATCAGATACATCAGGTCTTGTGGTGTGCCGTACCGGCTGGTCGCTGCGAAGTAACCCGTCGTTTGATAGCCCCAGGATCCGTAGAACGGATGTTCGGTTAGCGGCAGGAATTCCACATGAGTGAATCCCATCTCCTCAACGTACTCAGCGAGCGATGGAGCCATCTCGCGATAAGTCATCCAGCGGTAGTTGTCCTCGGGAATACGGCGCCACGATCCAAGATGGACTTCATAGATCGATATCGGGGCATTGAGGGAATTCCTGCGCTCGCGCTCCGCCATCCAAGGTCCATCGTGCCATTCGTAATCGAGATTCCAAACAATCGAGGCTGTGCGGGGTGGAGTCTCCGCGTGAACGGCAAAGGGATCAGCCTTATCGACGCTGTAACCGTGGTAACGGGATGCCACGTGGTACTTGTAGGCCTCGCCGTGCCCGATGTGCGGGATGAAACGTTCCCAAATTCCTGACTGGCCGGACGGATAAAGCTGATGGCTGTGGTTACTCCAATTGTTGAATCCGCCCTTTACTGAAACGCTTTCGGCGTCGGGCGCCCACACTGCAAAGTTCACGCCCTCGACGCCATCAACCGTTCGTATATGTGAGCCGAGGCGCTCGTACAATTTGGTATGAGAGCCCTCGTTAAAGAGGTAGAGATCCTGATCGCTGAGCAAAAACATCTGAGAGTACCTCGGCAATGCCGCCCATTTTTCGGATTTGCTCGATACTCGGCCGTAAGCGGCGCTGCCAATTGGGGCGTTCCGTACTAGTTGCTGGAACATTTTGGGGAGCAGTCTCCTCCCAGAGATCCTCGAGAGTGACAAGCACGATATTCGCCATACTCTTGGAAAGAAACCGCAAAACTCGCTCGTAAACAGGGGACGTGGGGGCTCCCCCCTTGTCGCCCAGATTTTCAAGCACCTGTATTATCGCCTTCCGATCTTTGCGCTCCTTGCGCGCAGTGTTCTCATCCAGGAAACCGAGATCCAGTCGATCGTCGATATCGGTTCCATCCTGGAATGCCCGAAACGGCGGCATGTCATGCGTGTTGAAACTGGCTACGCATTTGACCGGAGGTTCACCGAGGTTCGGATTCTCTGGATTTTCCATGATCTCATACTGCAAGACATACATCTGCCGGATGTCGTGTTTCGCCATCTCCTGGTTGACCTCCGGCGGCACCGTACCAAGATTTTCTCCGATAATACCCGCCCGATGAAGATGAGACTCGAGCGACAGAATCGCCCATAACTCCTCGGCAGGATATTTCACATACACGCCCTTATCGCCTGTGAGCTCCGCAGGGATCCAATAGAGACGATGAAGTCCCATCACGTGGTCAATACGAAGCAGCTTCGCATATCGAAAATGATTTCGAAGATACGCGATGACGTACTGAAATCGATTCAGCCGCATTGCTTCCGGATTCATTGGAGGGAAGCTCCAGTTTTGACCTTTCGTGAAAACCGGATCCGGCGGCGCGCCGCCCGCGACGCCTTCGACGAAGAAGTTGCGATTGCGCCAGACGTCATAGCCATCCATGTGCAGACCGAGTGGGAGATCCAAATAGAGGAATTGGCCTCGCGCCTGTGCCCGTTCGGAGACCGCTCGAAGCTGCTCCTGAATGATCCATTGTGAATAGAGGTGATAGTTCTTTGTAGCCTCGTCGTAATCTCCATCTTGGATCGTGCCATCGCGCATCCTGGCCGGCCAGTCTCGCCAACCTGCCCGGCGCCGGTCGGTGACAGCCCGAAATCTCGCATAGTCGTCAACGCCTTCGTTCTCAACCACGAACTTCCCGAACATCTGCAGCCGTTTAGGTGTGGCATCGGAAAAAAACGATTGTGCGAGTCCTTCGAGAATGCTGCGCTTGTGGGCCATTACGCTGCGATAGTCGATGAACTTCGTCGTCCTTGACGACTCCACAGAGCGGTGGCCGGCGAATTCCGGGATACGCTCGAGATCGATGTAGAACTCATTCCAGAATAGTCGTGTTGCAGGTGAGTAGGGACTGGCTTCAAACGGCTCGTCCAGAAACGCGCCCAGCAGCGGAAGCGTTGCCGCGACGCTGCCTCCGAGGTCGTGCAACCACTTCATCAGGTCTTCGAAATCTGTGAGGTCGCCGGCATCGGGATTCTGCGTGGAATGGAGCGCGTAGACGGGAGCAAACACACCCCATACAGGGGCAGGGACTGGGAAATAGGCTTTGGCCGGTGCTGAGATCACGAAAACAGAATGACCGTCAATCTCGATCTCGTGATATCCCAGCTCGAACCGCCGGTCGCCTAACTTTCCATCCCAGGCCACCATCACTGGTTCGACCACACGCTTTCGCATTTCGTCCTGGCGTCGCCGGAGCGCGTCCGGAACGTCATCCATGCCGTTCACACCCGCGCCCATCGCCCGTAAAACCAGCAGCAGCGCATCAGGATCTGCATCGCGCCGCTGCCTGGTCATATCGACATACGACGTTTCAATTCCATAAAGACCAGCGAGCTCTCTAAGGTTTTCGTTCAAGCCGCCGCCTCCGGCGACTGAACCAGCTGAAGGATTCCTGAGAGCGGTATGCGGACCCAGTCCGGACGATGATTCAGTTCATAACCCAGTTCGTAGAGCGCCTTTTCCAGTAAATACACATCTAACAGAATGTCGATTTCGTCGCGGGCCGCAGGCAAGAATCCACCGGCCTGAGCATGGTGAAAGTAGGAATCAAGATAGATTGACGAAACCCAGACGTTCCAGACTCGCGCCCACGGTTCCATTGCGGCGAGATCCTCCGGCCGAACGACGGCGCTTCCGATATGTCCAAATAAGGACGTATAGGCGGCGTAATGAAACGATCGCAACATGCCCGCCACGTCGCGTATCGGCGTTCGCTTGATGCGGCGTTCGGTTAAGGGCCGCGCGGGTTCTCCCTCAAAATCGATGATCACGTAATCCTTACCGGTATACAGAATTTGCCCTAAATGAAAGTCTCCATGGATCCGGGTGCGATATGCCATTATTTTCCGCGATAGCAGACCGCGGAACCGATTCAGTACCTCATTCTGCTGGTCAAGGACCTTCAATGCCTGGTCAAGGACCGTACCGCGCAGCGCATTGAGATTCTTCTTCAACAATTGAAATACCTGACCGGACTGGTTTCTCATCGATTGATATAGCGATCGCTGGTACAGAACCGAAAAAGGTTCCGGAGCAAATTCCTGTTCCTCAGTGTTCGATGCCAGCGCCACGTGCAGCTCAGCCGTCCGCTGTCCCAGGAGTTTGATGTTTTCAAAATACGGCCCGATCAGTTCGCCCGCAAAGGGCGGAATGGCCGTGTGGTGCAGTCTTTCGATAAAGCGCATCGGCCGCTCCACGTCTTTCAATTCGTCGGGCTGCCGGGTTACGGCACGCTCGAAATATTGGCTGAGCGCATCCAGTGTGTGGCGCCACGCGTCACCTTCGTTAGGGACGAACTTCTGAAGGATACCGACTGCCGCGGATTCACCCTTCTTCGTGCGATACTCCACCGTTCCCGCGACAGTTGGAGTATGCGGAAACCCAACCCGCTCGGTCAAAAAATAACCAATTTCCAGATCCGGATTGATTCCGGGCTCCGAGCGTCGGAACAGCTTCAGAATTAATTTATCCCCGAACACGATCGATGAGTTGCTCTGTTCCGCCCGCATCGACGAGACTTCCAGGTTTGTCACTGTGCCGAGCGACTCACTCCGCATCGCCCTGGTCGGCGTCGCAACGAAGTCTCCTGTCGTCCCGCGGAGGTGCCGACGTCGGGCAATCATATCGACCAGCGCTTTACCAAATCCCTTGTCTATTACCGCATCGTACAAGCAGCCGGTCTTTTCTCCATCTTTTTGTCTTACGGTTAGCCTGGCCAGGATGGAGTTCGGCGACGACCTGAATATCTGATCGGCGCGTTCGCCTGATGCGAACGCTAGAGGCAGAACGTAGATGTCCGGGTCTTCCTCGGTATATTCGACCACGACCTGAGTTATCGAGGCATTGGTGGAATTAAACGACATCGGAACGATTTCTCTGAACGCCGCCGACTTTACACTGCGTGCTTTTCCGCCGAACCATCGCTGGCCCTGAATATACGCGACGAGACTTTCCTCGAGGATCGATCGGGACTTGCCTGAAAACACGTTCGTCCACTCGCCTTGAATCGTTAACTGCGGGGTCGCTCTGCGGGCGCCTGACGGCTCATAAGCGGCTCCGACAGGAGTAAGCAGGAACCAGTAAAACGAGTGTGGGCCCAGTGTCAAAAAGTACGGTGATTCCGTGATCGGCGGGAACTCCGCACGCCCAAATAGCTCGACTGGAGCGTTCCCTTTGAATGCGGACAAATCCAGACCGGCATATTGGACGAAGCGTGAAAGATTCGCGATGACCAGAATGACCTCATCCTGATATCGCCTAATAAATGCAAGTACACGATGATTGTCCGGATAGAGAAACTCCAGAGTGCCGCGGCCGAATGCCTTATAACGCTTACGCATCGCAATGAGGCGCTTCATCCACCACAGCATCGAGTATCGGTTGTTTTGCTGCGTCTCCACATTGAACGCCTCGTAATGCGAATCGGGATCGATGATGATCGGCAGATACAGCCGGTGCGGACTCGCTTTGGAGAAGCCTGCATTTCGATCCGCGCTCCATTGCATGGGTGTGCGCACGCTGTTGCGATCGCCGAGATAAATGTTGTCGCCCATCCCGATCTCATCGCCGTAATAAATGACCGGTGTTCCGGGCAAAGAGAATAGCAGCGCGTTCATCAGTTCGATCCGATTCCAATCTTTGCTGAGCAATGACGCGAGCCTGCGGCGAATTCCGAGGTTGATACGCATCTGCGGGTCATGGCCATAAGCGCGATACATGTAGTCGCGCTCCTCATCGGTGACCATTTCAAGTGTGAGTTCATCATGATT
>DATFXZ010000765.1:0-4301 GCA_035315305.1 Terriglobia bacterium
CGTATTGGAACTGTTTTGACCGTACACAACCTGGGGTATCAGGGCCTGTTCTCTTCCGATGACTGGCGCTTTCTGGATCTCGATCAGACCTTCTTCAGCCCCGAATGCCTGGAATTTTATGGAAAGATCAATTTCCTCAAAGCCGGGCTCGTGTTTGCCGACACGATTACTACGGTGAGCAGGACTTACGCTCGAGAGATCGCTACCTCCGAATATGGCTTCGGGTTGGACGGTGTCTTCCAACAACGTGCCAAAGATGTGATTGGGATTATGAATGGCGCCAACTATGACGTTTGGAATCCGTCTGCCGATCCGTTTCTTGCTCGGAACTTCAGTCCCAAAGATCTCTCGGGCAAGCAGGCCTGCAAGGCTGATCTGCAAGAGATTTTCGGGCTGACGCAGATAAGTTGTGTTCCGCTACTTGCTGTTGTTTCACGGCTCGCCGCTCAGAAAGGTGTCGATCTGTTGGAATCCGTATTGGATCAATTGCTGCAGAGGGATGTTCAGTTCGTTCTGCTTGGAGCCGGTGACAAGCATTACCAGGATTACTTCCAAACAGCAGCTCTGCGACATCCGGGAAAACTCGGCGTGAGAATCTCGTTCGATGAGGCGCTGGCGCATAAGATCGAAGCCGGCGCGGACATATTCTTGATGCCCTCCCGTTATGAACCGAGCGGGCTGAATCAGCTGTACAGCATGAAATATGGAACGATTCCCGTCGTCCGTGCGACCGGTGGATTGAGGGATAGCGTTCAAGAATTCGATTTAGTTCGCGGAACCGGTACCGGCTTTCTTTTTGATTCTTACGACAGTACCGATTTTCTAGCCGCCATCGATCGCGCTCTGGCTCTGTATCGCCGCAAAGATAAGTGGGTCGAGATAATGAAGAATGCCATGGCCGTGGACTACTCCTGGAGCGCTTCCGCCCGCCAATATGTTGAGGTGTACAAAAGAGTAGCCGTGGGGGCAGCTCCCTTTTCCCCTTAGGATTCAATCGCATACCTAAAGAACTTGGTGCCGGCAAGTCCCTACCTTATAAGGTGGAGGCGCGCATGACGCTGCCGTGTGGGTGCGATATGGATATCCGCGAAGAAACAATCGACGATCTCCTGCAAGCACGATCCGAAATCGATGAAGAGCTTCGCCGCCACAAAGCCAAAATCACGGTTCTCTTCACCGACGTCGTCGGGTCAACTAATTACTTTGATCGGTTTGGTGACACGGCCGGTCTCCTTCTTCTTCACCGCCACGATAATTACGTCAGCAGCGCCGTCGTAGATTTCGAGGGGACAGTAATCAAGACTATTGGAGACTCGGTGATGGCCGAGTTTCCCCATCCGTTGCTCGCCGTCCACGCTGCGATTGAGATTCAACGGCAGTTGCTTCGACACAATCAGGATCTGCCCAAGGCGGAGCGCCTCCAGATCCGGGCTGGGATCAATTGCGGTATCGGTTTCCGTCGCAGTGAGGATCTGTTTGGGGATGCCGTCAATACAGCCGCGCGTATTACCAAGCGTGGTGGTCCCGGTCAGATTCTGGTCTCGCGATCGGTTCAGGAATGCCTCGTTGATACGGAGATCGCGTTCAAGCCTCTAGGCAAAGAGATTCTGGAAGGAAAGGCGGACGCTGAAGAACTTTACGAAGTTTTGTGGGACGATGCGGCGGATCGCCCTGCACGTGCGAAAGCCCGCCCACGTAGATTATCCAAGCTGTCTGCAGCCGCACCCGCAGGCGCGATCACGTCCCACAATTCCGTCATCACTGACGAACCTCTGATTCCTCGGTACCAGATCCTGGAGCGTGTCGGTGAGGGCGGTATGGGTGTTGTTTTCAAAGCATATGATCGCGAAACCGGCGAGAGTGTCGCGCTCAAGGTATTGAGATCGGAAATCGCGGATCAGTTTCCGGTCGTCGAGGGTCTGAAAAACGAACTGCGACTCGCTCGAAGAATCACACACAAGAACGTTTGTCGCATTTACGACTTCAACCGTAGCGGAGCAACCGCTTTCATCACGATGGAGTTCGTGCAAGGCGAGAGCTTGCGGCGTGTGCTGGATCGCTTTGGCGCGCTGAATATCCGCAAGGCGGTCAATGTGGCACGCCAGATCTGCGATGGCCTTTGCGAAGCCCATTCGCAAGGCATCGTGCACCGGGACCTCAAGCCTGAAAATCTGATGATTGACGAGTCCGGGAATGTGAAGCTGATGGATTTCGGACTTGCACATCTTGTTGCTGAGGGCTCCACGATAGCCGTCGGTACGCCTTCCTACATGGCGCCGGAACAACTGCAGGATGGGCCGATCGATCAGCGAGCGGACATCTATTCACTGGGGCTTGTTCTGTTCGAGGTCTTCACCGGAACGGCGGCGTTCACCGATGACACGCCCGCCGCATTGGCCCTGAAACATATACAGGATACGCCACGGAACCCTCGAGAGATCGACGCAACGATTCCGCAACGCATCGCGGACGCTATTCTACGATGCCTTGAAAAAGATCCCGCAAACCGTTTTCAGTCCGTGGAAGAACTGCAAGGCGCCCTACTCGATGAAGCCGTGCGACAGAAAGATCGCCGGGTCATGTGGAAGAACGTCAGTTCTGATCTGCGCGGGCTCGCAGCTGCAGTACGCAAACGGCTGCGTGCGCCGATTGCTATGGCAGGCTATTTGGTGCTCGGAATTGTACTCGTCACAGCGGGGATTGCCTTTCATCGTGGAGGCGCACAGAAACCACCGGCTGCAGGGGAACAGACCTTCGCGTCTCAAGCGGCGCCAACAACGCCTGAATTGATTTCGACAATCGAGGCTCGTCCGGCGGCGCTTGTCACCACGTCGCGCAAGACGACACACCCCCTGAGGTTTTCATTGTTCCTGAATACTGTTGCCATACCGGGCGGCGTTTTCATGATGGGTGACGATAATGGCAAAAACGACGAGAAACCGCAGCATCGTGTGAAACTCGAAGATTTTCGAATGGGTCGAACCGAAGTGACTAACCGGCAGTACCTCGCATTCCTGGAAGATAGCGGCTATCAGCGACCACAGGATCCGGTATTCGCTAAGAACTATCTCGTCGAGTATCCCGACTTCCCGGTCGTCAATGTCAGCTACGAAGACGCTGTCAAATTTTGCAAGTGGGCATCAAAAAAGTTTGATTTGCCCGTACGGCTTCCCACGGAAGCGGAATGGGAATATGCGGCTCGCGGAGGTAGCAAGGATATGGCGTATCCATGGGGAACGGACAGTCCACTGACCCACGCCAGGTACAAAGGCAACGCGCCGCGGGGCATCCGAACCGTCAACCGCACGGCATTCGGTCCGAACGGTTACGGCCTATACAACATGAGTGGAAACGTTTCGGAGTGGGTCGCTGATTTTCACGGGAAACACTACTACAAAATCTCAGCCATAAAAAATCCTGGCGGGCCGGGTATCGGCTTCAAGCGAGTCGTTCGCGGCGGAAGTTGGGCTGACGACGAAACGGAATTAACGGTCACGCGTCGCAGCACCCGCGAACCTTCCGAGCGCCGAAATGATCTCGGATTCCGGATAGTTGTCGGCGACAGCGTTCATCGATCCAGGGAACCTATCTCTCCGCAGATCGCGGACGCAGGAATAAAAGCGCAAACTGTCGCAGACAGCAGGTATCGATAAAAGGTTGAGGCCTCAGCGGCGAAATACCCGCCGTACGGTGTTGCCAAACGAACCTGCGCGCAGTTGTACATGAACTTCCGTATCGTGACTTGCAACCAATCGTACTTCGCGGGTCTCCGAAAGATAGCGAGGATGGCTCACGCGCAGGCGATACTGACCTTCATCTAAGTTGCATCGGGCTTCACCGGACCCATCCGGTGTTAGGGTCGTAACGACGGCATCCATAGGCGTCAGGACTTCGATCGTAGCGTCCGATACAGCCTTCTCTGTCTTCGCGTCCCGCACAATCGCCACAAGTTTGCCTTTGTTAGGCGCCGGTTTTAAGAATGCAACAAGCGCGCCTGCGATCGATAACATGGCAGCGGTGAGGCCGACTATGGTTTGAACCTTCGAAAGAGAGATGTTCATACTCCTCCGCCTCTTTTAAACCACGAGGACACGAAGCAGGTAAAGTGGGGACCGAGTGTTGGGCAGACACACTCCCCTCCTCACGAGGGGGGAATATAAATAGCCGAAGATTTCATACAAATTGTAGTCGCCGGCTTCAGCTGCCAGCTATAATCACCCCACCCAAATGGAGGACAGTATGAGAAGAAGCATTGTTCTAGGCGTGCTGCTCGGTCTCGGTCTGCTGTCGATGGTCGTAAT
>DATFXZ010000766.1:0-4038 GCA_035315305.1 Terriglobia bacterium
AATCACTGGCGTGACAATGGAATCTGTAACCATGCAGGACATTTTTGTTTTCGAGCAAGAAGGTGTTTCCGCCGAAGGCCGTGTTCTAGGATCTTTCGCGGCTACCGGCATTCGCCCGAAATTTGCGGAGAAGCTCAAGGCATCAGGAATACATCTGCCGCCTAATATTTTTGAGCCTCCGGTACACGCTTGAGGATTTTCGATGTCTTTGGGACTGGTTTTCCTGATCGTTTTGATTGTCTGCTTCGCGTTCGTTGTTTTGTTCACACGACCGAGCCAAACAGACGTTGCTATTCAGCGTCGATTGAGAAGTCTCGCCGAACAAGAGAGAGAGAGACCCACCGAAGGTACGATCCTGAAACAGGACAGGCTCAGCGCAACTCCATGGCTCGACGAGCTGCTGTTCCGTATACCGGGAACAACGGGGTTACTGGACCTTGTTAAGCAAGCGGGATCGGATTGGTGGGTCTCGTCGATCGTTTTTGGGTCAATCGCGTGTGCGATTTTCGGAGGTGCGCTAGCCTCGTTTCGGTTTGAGGCCACGGTCGTAATCGTCGTCGCGGCAATTGCCAGCGGCTTCTCGCCCATCGCGTACCTCCTGTACATGAGATATCGCAGGTTGGAGAAATGCGATGCCCAGCTGCCTCAGGCGATCGAACTCATGTCGAGGGCTTTACGAGCAGGTCATGCACTTCAATCTGCGATCGAAATGGTGAGCCATGACATTCCCGAACCATTAGCGGGCGAGTTCCGCATGGTCCATGAGGAACAACTGTTGGGACTGCCTCTCCGCGATGCCCTGATGAATCTCTTGGAGCGCATTCCACGAGACGATATGCGATTCCTCACGACAGCGCTGCTCCTGCAGAAAGAAACGGGAGGCAACTTGGTCCAAATTCTCGAAACGACAGCGGGTGTCATGAGAGAACGTGTCCGCCTCCGGGGCCAGATCCGGATATATACAGCGCAGGCGCGCGTCACCGCGTGGGTGGTTAGTCTGTTGCCGTTCGCGATGTTCTTGTTGTTGAACCTCGTCAACCCGGGCTACGAAAACATCATGCTGAACGATTCAACAGGGCGAATGTTGGTCTATATCGGCTTGGGCATGTGGGCCGCCGGCATTATCGCGATCCGGAAACTGATTGCTATTAGGATTTAGCCAATGACACCGGTAACTCTACTATTTGGGACTCTGTTGTTTCTGTTCCTCCTGTTTGTGTTCGGGTTCCTCCTGAGCACACAGCCTTCACCGCAGAGCGCAATGCTGGAACAGGTGGCACTCGAAAGAAGGCTTCGAAGACGGGCTCTGGGCGGTGACGCCGGCTCCTCTGCCTTTGTGGACTGGCTCGCAAAGCCACTTGGATGGGTTCGGAGCTTATTTTCGCAACAGCAGAACCCGGTGATGGTTCGCCGGTTGGCTAATGCGGGATATCGTCAGCCGGCGCATGTGGATATTTTTTTGGGGACACGGCTTGCCACGCCGGCCATTTTCTGTGTTTTTGTTGCGCTGGTCATTCAGGAAAGCTTGATCCTCTTCTTGATCATTGCGGCGGTTCTCGGTTTCTTTGCGCCAGACTTCTGGCTTGCTGAGGCGATAAAGCGAAGGAAGCGGCGCGTCGACGCCGCTTTACCCGACGCGTTGGATTTGATGACGATCTGCATGGATGCCGGCCTCAGTCTTGACCAGGCAATCGTCCGCGTCGGCCAGGAACTCGCTTTCACGCATCCCGACATCAGCCAGGAGTTTTTGCAGATCAACTTCGAACAGCGAGCCGGTGTTCCCAGAATCGAGTCCTGGAAAGCGTTCTCTGAGCGGCTTGACCTGGAAAGCTTGCGCCAGTTCGTTGCCATGCTCGTGCAAACGGAACGTTTCGGTACTCCGCTCGCTGTGGCATTGGCCACGTTTGCTGAATCCCTACGGACCGAACGGAGACAGAAAGCGGAAGAGATGGGCGCGAAAGCCGCCATTAAACTCGTATTTCCCATGGTGTTGTTCATTTTCCCGACGGTCTTCATCGTGACGATAGGACCAGCTGTAATTGGGCTACTCAAAAACATCGTGACCTTGCTGGGGTAGTAAACCGGCAGCAGTTGCGAATTTTTAGAAAGGATAATGAATGGATTCGATAACAATGATCAGGGTGGTCGCGGGCATTCTCGCGGTTGTCGTGCTCTTTGTCTTGATTTATCGGATGAAGAACAAGACGTCGCGTTAGTTCAGATCGACGACAACACAAAAACCAGCTTCCATGGCTCGCGAAGCCCCGGCTGTATCTGTTTATAACCAGTCGAAGCAAACGTTCCTCGCCACGCGGGTCGCGGTTGCCGACACCGGACTGAGCCGGCTGATAGGATTGCTTGGCCGAAGATCACTTGAACCCAACACGGGTATCTGGATCTTGCCGGCTAATGCGATTCACACGTTCGGCATGTTGTTCCGATTCGATGTCGTATTGATCGACAAAGCTTACCGCGTGGTTGGGCTGCGTGAGCGGATACCACCATTTTTCATGACGTGGCCCAATCTCAGCGCAAGAAGCGTGCTCGAACTCCCCGCCTACACCATCTCCAGTAGCCACACTGCAGTGGGCGATCAATTGCGCATTGACCCTGTCTGAGGCTGGCATCGCGTGTGCTCGGTTGAGTGCGGGAGGAACCAGTGTGCACACGAACTAAACGATGGAAACCGCAATCACCTTGTCAAATAAGGGTTCCAGCGAAGGTAACGGACAAGTACACCAACCAACTTGATTGGTTCACATCAATGAAGTTTCAATGGTCGTACGCGGGAGGCCCGAAATGACCCTGCTTCGTGTGGCCGTTCTACTCATCGCCGCTTTTTCGCTTCTGATGATCGGTTACGTTCTGCTTGTGAAATCCAGCCAGTCAGTGATAGGCCGCCGCCGGTAATGTGCACTGCTTCACGGTGTACTAGCTGACTCGTTTTCCGTGCATAAGCATCTCCAGTGCGTGCTGCATGGAGCCGGCGGGAGTGATCTCTCCGGAATTGATGAAGAAAATTTCATCCGCATTCGCAATCGTGTTGAGGCGGTGCGCGATGATGACTTTGGTCGTTGATGCAGGCAGCCTATCGAGTATCTGCTCGAGTTGTTGTTCCGTTACGGTGTCGATATTCGCTGTTGCCTCGTCGAGAATCAAAATCTGCGGATCGCGCAAGACCGCCCGCATAAAAGCGATGATCTGCTTCTGACCCAAACTGATCGCATCCCCTATCGACATGACCTTGGTTTGAAGGCCTTGTTCAAACCGCGATAACAACGCGCCGACATTCCGGCTATTCAACAATGCGACGAGTTCGTCGTCGGAATAATTGCGAAACTGCTCGTTGCCGTAGAGGACGTTGTCGCGGACCGTCCCTGTGAACAAAAACGGCTCTTGCAGAATGAACCCAATTTTCCCGGTGCGCTCTTCCGGCAGGTACGAACGAATATCTCTGCCGTCGAGAAAAACGCGGCCGCCCGTCGGATCGTAGAGCCGTGCCATTAGAGAAGCCGTTGTCGTTTTTCCACCGCCGGTCGGTCCGACCAACGCGTACGTCTTGCCTGGTCGCAGCCTGAATGTCGCGTTCTTCAAAACTTCCTCTTTCCCGCCCACATAGCTAAAGCGCACGTTCTCGAATTCCAAAACAGAGAACGAGTCGGATCCATCGTGTCCTGAGACGGCGTATGAGGGTGCTGATGCCGCAGCGGCGAGCATCGGCATGTTCGATTCAAGTGCCAGCACCTCAGAGATCCGATCAACAGCTGCCAAAGCGAGCTGTAATGAGGACCACAACACGGCAAGTTGACGCAACGGCAGATAGAAGCTGTTCACATACAACAAGAACCCAATCAGCAATCCTACCGTCAGAGCCCCCCCGGCAATGAGGTAGATGCCATAAGAGAGCACGACGATTTGCGCCAGATTGAATGCAAATCCGTAGACCGGAAAGAAGATTCCGTTCGCAATACCGCCCGCCAATGACGCCG
Source organism: Terriglobia bacterium (assembly GCA_035315305.1). Classification (GTDB taxonomy): domain Bacteria; phylum Acidobacteriota; class Terriglobia; order 20CM-2-55-15; family 20CM-2-55-15; genus 20CM-2-55-15. Next base: position 3,990 of record DATFXZ010000766.1, read on the forward strand.
CGAAGTTTGTCTGGTTGGCTTGCTTGAATTTCTCGCGAAAATAATCGAG
>DATFXZ010000767.1:0-6309 GCA_035315305.1 Terriglobia bacterium
TGGGCATATGGAGATTCAATTCACATTCGACGATCCCAAGGCGTATACCAAACCCTGGACGGTTACGATTGTGCCGCAGCTGTATCTGGATGGCGATCTGCTGGAGTCCGTCTGCCTCGACAACGAAAAGGATCTGCACCGCGTGGTTGGTAAATAGAACCAGATGGCACGCCGAAGTCGTGCAAGCAAATCAGCCAGGGGCAACCCTTGCCGATAGGCGCACGTTGAAAGCGTGCGAGGATTACTGCCTCTCGGATAAGCGTTTGACGCTACCCGCACATGTTGCCCGAGACGGCCGCGACCTCCGCAGTAACTGATGTCTTGGAGCTGAATTTCAATACCGTCAGGCGCGTTAACCAGAATCTCAACAGTGTCGCCCTGCCGTGTCCTCGTCTTCGCGTTTCGTTGCGACAGCGCAATATACGCTGGTCCGATTCCGATCCTGAGCACCGTCTGACCTCGGCCGTAATCCTGAAAAGCATGAACAGCCATTCCGAACACGCGTCCATACCACTGGTCAGTGCTCTTCAGATCATCACAACCAAAGCTCACATGGTTGAGCGTGCTGACGCGTATCGGTAGTGCCGAGTCCTGGCGTTTTGCCTGGAGTCGGACCATCATGCCGCGAGGTTGCCAATCCCTGCTGCCAGGAGAGAAGTGAGAAAATACCTCCGCGGAAACCGTACCGCATTCATCGGGACTCGCCTCCGTTCGACTGGAAAAGACCAATCTTTTCTGATGACTTGTTTGCATTCTGCGAAGAAGTTTTCCAGAAAACAACAAATATGGAGGTGGCTGCACAAGCGTGGGCAGCCACTCGCGTGATTGCGCAAAGATCCAATAAGAAAATCGCAACGAGGAATTCGACAGAGAATGCTACTGGACGGCAACAAGAATGAGTGTTACATCATCATCGAAATTGCCACCGCTAAACGTGGTTATGGCGTCGATCACCTTCTGCTGCAACTCCGCGGCGTCAAATTCGCGATTTGCTTTCAATAAGTCGGTCAGGAGGTTTTCTCCAAAATCATGGCCCTTCCCATCCTGAACCTCGCTCACTCCGTCCGTGAACAGAAGCAACCGGTCTCCGGGCACTAACTCTATTTGAGCTTCTTCATATTTCCAATCTGGAAACACGCCAAGTACTGCTCCACCTGTATCGAGCCGTAGGACTGTTCCGTCATGGCGCACCAAAAGAGGCGCGTTGTGTCCTGCATTCGTGTAGGTCAAACGTCGGGCTCGACCATCCAGCAATCCGTAGAAGAACGTGATGAACTTGCCAACTCCGATATTCCGCGACGTCAACAGATTGACCTGTTCACAAAGATTTTTGGGCGTTGTGAACTCAGACGCGTATGCCTTAACTCCCGCTTGAAGATTCGACATCAACAACGCTGCGGGCATTCCCTTTCCTACAACATCGGCGATACACAGCGCGACTTTATGCGGGCCGAACCGTAACACATCATAGTAGTCTCCGCCGACAAGGCGGGCAGGATGCCAAACACCGGAGATCTGCATGTTCGGAATTTGCGGTATGTCGTTCGGCAGCAGGTTCTGTTGGATATCGCGCGCCGCTTCGGCGTCTCGCTTCCATTCATGAAGAGACATCCGCTCGATCGCCCCCGTCGCGTACTCCGCGACCAATTGCAGGAACTCGCGATCTTGCGCATCGTACTCTTCTCCCGAGAGTTTTTCTCCCAAACTGATAAAACATAGAAGAGTGCTTTGCAGCTTTACCGGTATAAATAATGCACTGGCGGCTTTTCGCAGCTGTAATTGCTCGCGTTCCGGCAGATCCTCTTTCGATAGTTCGATTCCTTTTTTAAGCAATTCTACGAGGCGGCTATCGATGTCGAATTCTAAACCCTCGCGAATCGCGGAGGAAATACCGACGCTGCATGAGGCACGAAAGGCTCGATGATGCGGCCCTTTCGTAAAGATGACTACATTTGAGGTCTGCAACGCCTGTTGGATAACTTCACTGATTTCCTTGAACAACGATGGTAGATCAGTCGCTGTCTGAATTCTTTCAGACAGGATCCGGAGATTGGTCGCCAATAGACGAATCGGTTTAACCTGGTGCTTATGCATCGCCTCTTGATAGATCCTGTTGCGGATCATGCAATGACCCTCGTGGTCTTTAAGCACGCCGATCATCTCAAGCTTTGCGATGACTGGATTCGCCCTGCTAAAGGACAATGCCACTCCATTCAGTAATGACTCGACGAGTGTCCATAATGCACCATCGGCATTCAGCGATCGAATCAGGTGCGGTAGGTTCTTGTCTTCTGTTCTTAAGAGCTGTCCGACGACGGTCCTGATTGCTTGTTCGGTAGGTGGTTGGGGCTGGTCTACCAGAGTAGCCGCTAACAATTGCGTCCAGTAAGGATGGCCGCTCGTCCAGGTATGGAGGTAAGCAGTCATTTGTTGACATGCGAATTTGTTCGGATCACCGAAAACTTCAACCAATAGCTGCTCGGTTTCAGGCAGAGATAGATCGCCAAGATAGATTCGTTCGGTCACATTCCCCAAAGGTGAATTCTTACCGGTGGTCAGCTCTAACATGTCTGTTGCGCCCGAGAGCAAAAACATGTAACGAGCAAATTCCGGTTTCACGAAGCGCTCCGTGAAGACTGCGCGGATTGTACTCGCTAGTTTCATAGCAGCCAGCGGCTGGAGCGAACCGATTTCGTCTAGGATGACAATGATGCGAAGTGCGCGCGTTTTTCTTGACAGCTCGCGCAAAAAGACCGAGAAGGTTTTGTTGTCCTGCGGCAGCGGAAGATCCACATCGCCTGTCATCTCCGTCAACTGCTCGAGGATTTGTTCGGCAATATAGCCGAAACACTCCTGCGCTCCTTCGATCGCCTGAAGATCCACAAAGACAAACGCGTATTTGTTTCGCAATAGGTGCCGCAGTCGTAGGAGTAGACTCGTTTTGCCCGTCTGGCGCGCGCCCAGAACAGCCCCTACACAGCTGACGTGTGCTAGCCAGGTCTCCATTTGAGCTAACTCTACGGTTCGGCCTACGAATAGACGGCTTTCGGGGGGAATGGGGCCATGCGTCACGAACATGTGAATTCACACGTGAATTTGGGTCATCAGGAATTGAATCTGGGACGCCACGTCTTCCACCTGACGGACGATTTCGGGGAACAGAGCAAGCGCGAAATAATACTGCTGTCCACGGCGGTCCAACAGCGAACAAAGTTGCAGCATCTCCAGACTTTCTCGAATAAGGTTTCGGTCGGCGAGACCATGTTGAGCGAGTTTTTTGCACAATTGCTCGATGTCAAACGAGGGCGCATCGATTAGCAAACTGATCAATTTTTCAAATGATGTGGCGTCACACCAGGCCGTCTCAACATAGTGTCGACAGAATTCGGGATCATCCGAGATCTTGTCCAAGTTATCCAACGTAATACGACGCACCGTACTGGTTTTAATCAGCCTGTCACAAAGCCATTGAGCAACATTCGGATGAGATGAACTCAAATGTATGATGCGATCGATCAGCTGTTCCTCTTCGGGTAGCTCGATTCCTAACTGATGCATCGGCTTTGTCACGATTTCGACGATGCTCCTTTGTTCCAGAGGTTTCAAGACCATGTCCTCGCAGAAGTTGAAAAATGGTGATTGCGGATTGTGGAGGTGGCGATAAAGAGTGCGACTACCGGAGAAGACAAAACGACAGACTCCCTCCTGTGACAAAGACCGAAATGTCTTGAAGAGTCGGCCAAAGGGTTGGGATTGAGCATCGAATGCTAGTAACTCGTCTACTTCGTCCAGGAGAAGCACCAACTGTCGCCCAGGTGCTTCGAGCTTAAGCTTTGTTAGCAACTGCCGAATAACTGAGACGTCAGCAGTGTCCAGAGCTTCGCCCACATCATCTCGAAATGTTTGTATAAAGTCATAGTGATTGAACTTCGCTTCGCAGTCGATATAGTAAGGCTGATACCGGGGATCATTACTCAGCAGTCTATTGACCCTCTGCAGAACTGAGCTTTTGCCAATCCGACGACCACCCACAATCGCGTAATCGCCGGTCAGCAAACCTTGTGAAACCGTTCTGATTTCTTTTTCACGGCCGAAGAACATCTTTTCAGGAACCGGGCCTCTGACGACATATGGAGATAGGTTTGAAAGTTCCATACCCTGTTCGAGGATGATCTCAACCAGCCGGCGTGAACTGTTGTGAGCGACGATGCTAGCTAGACCTTGGCGATCAAGGACAACAAAGTCGTACCGGTACACCGTATCACGTACAAGGCGCCGGACCTCCTCAGCCTCACGTCCAGTCTCATCTTCCGTAGGCACCACAATTAGAAGTGCGAAGAACTCAGCGGCCCGTGCCACCTGCAGCTGCGTGACAATAGTGTCCAACGTGTCCGATCGGCGGCAGTCGTACGCGATAAAAATTATGGGGAAGCGAGAGTGGCGAATCCACAGCATCGGCGCCTCAAGCATGAAACCTACAGTACCCTGATAGTACGGGATATCGAATTCCACGCTATAGCCGATAGCTTCCCTCAATACACCCCTGACAAGCTTTTGGGCCACTGCTACAAACTGTCTTTTGTCAATCATTGTGTGCGGCCCTTATCAGCTGGTCCCAAATGGCATCAAACTCTTGGAGCCTCCGTTCGGCGTCAATATTGAAATCCTGCGGGCCCACCGTTTGAGTAAACAACAGTGTTCTCTCACCGATCGCGATAACGTCCCGATCGTGAAGTTCGCACCTTTGGACCCGCACACCATTGACGAAGGTGCCCCGGCCGCTGTTTAAATCCGTGATGTAAAAGCGCCCTTCGTCCAGCGATATGCGGGCATGATGGTGCCAAACCTCATAATCAAAAAAAACTATGTCATTATCAGTGTCCCGGCCGATCGTGACGGTGTCGGCCAATCGAAACTGGTGTGGACGCTCATCATGAGGTTGGTGAGGTGTATCAAGGACGACCAACCACGCTAGGGCACTGGGATATTCTTGCGACTTTCGTTGAGGAACGCGCACCGGTTCGTACGGCGTAATGCCAGCACTTGTGAGGTCTTGGTCGGTTGACACAGAGACCGCCGCATTTTCTACCGGGGCAGGATGCATATTTGCAAATCCAACGTCGAGTAATGGTGCGGTATCCCGCGCATCGGAAGATTCCTTGGCTTTCTCTAAAGCCTTTAAGAACGTGGCCATCGTCTGGAAACGACTGGCCGGGTCCTTTTCCAGTGCTTTCAAGATAACTTGCGAAATTGTGCTGGGTACCCTCGCGTTTAGCCGGTGCGGCAAAGCAGGTGTCTGTTCGACAACATTTCGCAATGTGCGGGCGACTGATCCCCCCGAGAAGGCGCGGACACCAGTGAGCATTTCATAGGCGACGGCGCCCAGTGAAAAGATGTCCGAGCGTTCATCCACGCGTTTACCCATTGCCTGCTCGGGAGACATGTAATGTGGTGTGCCAGTGATCCGTCCACGTTCATCCCGGGTGGACGTGCCAAGTTCGACGGCGAGTTCGAAATCCGACAGGAGCACACGACCATCGGTTGAAATCAGAATATTACTAGGCTTGATATCTCGATGAACGAGTCCGTGTTGATGGGCATATTCCAAAGCACCACCGATTCGATAAATGATCTCGATGGCATGGTTGATATCGAATGATTGGCCTCCCGCGATGGCCTGCGCCAACGTGCCGCCCTCGATATACTCGAGTACCACGTACACTAAGCCCTCGGCCTTACCGAGATCAAAAATGCCTACTATGTTGGGGTGACGCAGGAGTTGTAGAAGCCTTGCTGCGACGCGTGCATCCGTTATCGAGCGCCGCTCAGATTCATCATCAAGTTGTGAGTGGAGAATCTTGACCGCAACGATTCTTTGGAGACGCGCATCGAGAGCCTTGTAAACAGCTCCCATTCCCCCGCTACCGATTTTTTCAATGATGCGATAGCGGTTAGCGATTGCCTGGCCGATGAAATCACCGTTCATGGGTAACTGCTCTGAACCGAAATATTATCGCTGCGGTTGAATCTGGTACCTGACTCTGTCACGGGCGTGCATTCTAAGCTCGCCATTGGAACAAACACAAGCGCACGAGGATATCTAGGCAAAAATACGGAAAGACCCAGGCTCGTAGCTTGAGTCCGATCGCGGTTTCGCCGATAGCATTCAGGTGACGGTTGAGAATTCATGCCGGTACTTGGCTAATCCGGAAACGCCCTGCATTTTCTTCTCGTCCAGCACCAACACCATAAACACGTCATCCGGTACAGCCCACTCGCACTCGATGCCATACGTGCTCGCCGGCCTGA
>DATFXZ010000768.1:0-11389 GCA_035315305.1 Terriglobia bacterium
GCGGCGAATCACCTTTGAGGAAACGCTGCGTTTTGAAAAAATTCACGAAGAGACTTACCGAGACTTCGGTTTCGAACTGGTCTCAGTCGAGCCAGTAAGTCTGGTGGAACGGGTCAGCATAATCAAAGCGGCGATTCGTTAGTCGAAGCCACCTCTTCAGTGACGAACGATGACGAGCTAACCTAGGGTGGTAGTTGCCGATCGGGTCGGCGGTATTTCTTCTAACTGAAGTAGCCACCAAGCTTCTGACCCACCCTGACGAAAGAGCTGTTGATGTAGCTGGCAGCCTGAGTCATGCCGGCTGTGGCCGCCAACGCAACAAACGCGACAATGAACAGGTACTCGACCAACCCTTGGCCGCTCTCATCGTTGTGAATTCCTTTCAGCAAAATAACCGTCAAGTTCTTACTCCTCTCATTCAAGAATTGGACCGCTTCATATCGGCTTCGAGCGTTGCTCTGGAATCGCTTTAAAGTCTATTGTCGAGATCGTATTCCCTCATCCATAACTAGAGGCGCGACGGACGCCCGAAAATACATCTAAGTTTTTCGCTTCCGAACCGCTGGAGGCAACGAGGGACGCCTTCACTGGCGCAATACCATCACAATAATCGTGATGGCTATTCCACCTCTTTGGTGGTTGGTTTTCCTGAGGAGACTGGATATGACCAAAGCTTAGTCGCTGCAAATTATTTGGTGTGAATTACTTACGGAGAGCAGCCCCGCGACGTGACTTTGGTCATTTTCGTGCATTATGAGCCGTTTCGACAAGGAGGGTAAATGAAAGCATTGAGGCTTCTCGCTATTACAATCTCGCTTGGAACGATCCTGACGGCACTCGCGCAAACGCCTTCCACTTTGACACAGGTCCCAGAACAGCGCGGAGACAGTCCGATATTCAAACTCACCGTGAACGTCGTAGAGCGGACGACGAAAGCAATCAACTATCGCCATCGTAGCGGCGCGACTACGGTGGATTTCCGAGGAACGCCGTTGCTTCCCGATGCCCGGGGTGAAGCGAAGGTGGAGAGTAAGCAGGGATACATTGAAATCGAGGTGGAGTTCGATGACCTGCAATCGGCAACGCGGTTCGGGTCGGAGTACCTGACTTATGTGATGTGGGCGATCACGCCTGAAGGACGCAGCACGAATCTCGGCGAGGTCATTCTCAACGGAACGAAGAGCAAACTGAATGTCACGACGGAGCTTCAGGCATTTGGTCTTATCGTCACCGCGGAACCATATTTCGCAGTCTCACAACCGAGCGACGTTGTAGTCATGGAAAACATCGTGCGCAGGGATACGGTCGGCAAAATCGAAGAGATCTCCGCCAAATACGAACTGTTGCAGCGAGGTGAGTATGTCCTGAAGGCCCCGCCGGCAGAATTGAAGGCGATTCCATTGGACAACAAAACGCCGCTTGACCTTTACGAGGCGCGCAACGCGGTTCGCATTGCGCGATGGATTGGGGCGGATAAGGACGCTGCCGAATCATTCGTGAAAGCAGAAAAGCTGCTCCAACAGGCCGAAGCATACAAAGCCCGAAAAGCCGGGACAAAGCCTGTGGCGATGACTGCGCGCGAAGCGGCGCAGACTGCGGAAGATGCAAGGCTGATTGCACTCAAGCGTCAGGAGGAGCAGCGGCTCGAGCGAGAGCGTCAGGCATCGGCCGACCGCGAAGCGGAAGCCAAAGCGCAAGCTGCCCGCTCCAAAGCTCAGGCCGAAGAAGATGCTCGCCTCAGAGCTCAAGCCGAAACAGAGAAGCGCCTTGAAGCGGAACGCCGGGCCCGAGCTGAAGCGGAACGCGCCGCCGCACAAGCTCAAGCAGAACTCGCTCGGGAGCGCGCGTTAAGAGACGAAGCCGCGGCCGAACAGGCTCGGCTGGCTGCAGCTCGCGCCGACGCCGAACGTGCAGCAGCACAAGCTCAAGCCGAGGTGGACAGGGCGCGCGCACTGAACGAACAGGCGGCAGCCGAACAGGCTCGCCAGGCCGCCGCTCGCGCCGAGAGGGAAAAAGCGGAGCTGCGCTCTAACCTCGTTCAGCAATTAAACCTGATCCTCGATACACGAGAAACCGAACGCGGATTGGTCATCAATATTTCCGACGTTCTGTTCGACAGCGGCCAATACACGCTGAGACCCATCGCACGAGAGAAGCTGGCCAGAGTCTCCGGCATTGTACTGGGGCATCCCGGCTTGCGACTTCAGGCAGAAGGCCACACTGACAGCGTGGGAACCGACGACTTCAACCAACTGTTATCGGAGAAGCGGGCACTGGCAGTACGGGACTTCCTGGTTGAACAGGGCATCGCGATCACATCGCTCGGAGCTCAGGGTTTCGGAAAGACGATGCCGGTAGCTTCAAATGATACGGCGGCTGGAAGGCAACGCAACCGTCGCGTTGAACTTGTCGTCGCTGGTGACGTCATCGGTATTCCCATTACTGCAACTCTCACGCGTCCGTAACGTAGCCCATGAAGCCGGGGCGGTAGCTCACTTTTTGACTGAAAAAGGTAGTGGAGCGTCGCTCCGGCCAGTTGGCACACAATGCCGATGCGTTGAGCCACGGTCTCGGATTTTGCATTAGTAAGCCATGTCCGCCGCCAGAAAAAGAGGCCCCGGATAGTTGCCCTGCGCGACGCTTTTCAGACGGTACATCAACGCGCCCCAGGTGGTGTTGCAAGCGACGAAGTAGTCGCTTTGAGATCGCCAACCGGCGTGCGTGAATCTCAGCAGAGTTCCGGACTTGTTGGCCTCCGATCGGAAAAGGAGCTGGGTTCCGTTCCACTCGTCTCCCGTATCGCATAACCACTGCGCCCCTGAGGGAGACTGGTCTACTTGTAGACGCAGGCGGTAGATAGTGCTGCGGTTGAAAAACCCCAACTCAACGGCTCCGTCCCTCTCCGTAATGTCCGTGGCCCACCACAGACTGAATCCCTTTGCGGTTGCCACCAGGGGATAGACGATTTCTGGTCTTGCTGCGATTTGAACGGAATGTTGAATGTCTGGCATCTGAGTATTCCTCGTCTATTAGTCATACAGAAGATTGGCGGCGATCCGACAAGTAATCGTTTCCTTGTCGGTATCATCCAAGTTGCGGGAGCACGCCAATCTGTTGGAGAAGCTCCATCATGGCGACCTCGGCCCAGTGCTCCGCGATCTTTGCGTCCTTCAGACGGTAAATATGAATCTCGGTCCATTGGACCCTCCTGCGGCTTGGCGGTTTCCCCAACATCGGGCCCCCATGAGTAGCCACTGCGGAGCTTCTTTCGATGACTCTGTCTCCGCAGGCAATGAGGTCCTCTTCAGTTACAACGACATCCGGAAAGGCGCCATTCATCATGATGCCGACCTGTCTCAGGCCTTCGAAGCCAGCCGGCATCGGCGAACGAAAATGATGCACGAAGCCTTTGTCGAACAGATGGTCAACGCCGTCGACGTTGTGTTCGTTCTTGAAGATTCTTGTGAACTCTCGCACCGTCTGTTTGTTCGCTTCGACCGAGCTCAATCCCTGGGATCGAGATGCGGAAAACATCCCCGCGAAAGGCCGTCCGTCGAACACCGACTGAACTCGGTTGATCTTCCCGTCCACGACTTGATGCCACTCGGTCACCAGCGTGGTGCACTCCACCGGCGCCTTCGTCTCCAGTTCGAAAAGGATAACGGCGTCGGCACCCTGAGAAACGATCTTCCTGACGTCGAGGCGCAGCGTGACTTGGAGCAACTTACTGAGCGCGGTCAGATATTCCCCAGGACCTCGATAGGTTTCGAACAAACCAGAGAAAACAAGGTCGTGAGACAGATAACGTCCCGCAGAGGCGAGGTCCCCGGCTGCCACGGCTTCGTAAAACGACTGGAGTGTACTGCCGCTGCCAGTCATCGAGTCCTCCTCGAATCTTGATTCGTTGCGATGAGCTTATAGTCGGTGAAGACGACCTCACCTCCGTCCAACTCCGGCCGATAGGCGCCTTCAAACCGTTTCACCGCATCGGAACTGCTGTGTTTCTTGTGGGCGCTCTGATCGTCGAAAATGAAGAAGTGAACGAATCGCGTTGGGTCGCTTTCTTGTTGCCACGCGAGATACATCCGGGTGCCAGGCTCATTGGCCGTGACATAGGTCACGAATTCTTCGATCGCTCGTTTTACTTTATCGATTCCCTGAGGGCGGACTTTGTATTCCGCAATCGTGTAGATCGGCATGAGGCATTTACTCCCTTCATCAAACCGCGCTCAATTCCCGCCGATGCTGACATCAGCTGATCGTTGGATCAATTGCTAAGATCAACATTGAATTGACGTTCTTATTGTGAATATTCACAATGCGACCATGACGAAAGCAAACTCCAGGCCGGCCGAATGGAGTGAGCGGTTCCGCAAGGCTCCTCTCGCCAGAGAGGTCGTGGTGGGTTTGGAAGGGCACAGCAAGGAGATTTGGCGAAGGACCTTCGATCTTCTCAAAGAGGACAGCCCGGAATACCGCAACGCAATCGACGAGCAATTCACCGAGGAGTCCAGAAGCCATTGCGGGGAACTCCTGTCAGCGATTATCGCGATCGCTGCCGGGCGTCTAAAGAATAGTGACCCATTCGCTTTCGTACGTAAGCACGCAGAGTGGCGTGCGCGCCATCAAGTTCCTCTGGTTGCGTCGTTGCATGCTTACCGGCTTGCTCACAAGACATATTGGGGAATAACCCGGGAAACGCTTGCGAAGCAGGCAAAGCGGAAAGAAACGCTTCATGCGCTGACGATCCTGTCGGACTTTTGGATTGAACTTTTCGAAGTCGTCGGTGCGGTGTTGGAAGAGGCGCACATCAGCGAAGAGGCCCGTGTCGTCGCAGAGAACACACGAGCCTACACAGCACTCATAGACGATTTGTTAGCCGGAAACGAACCGGCCCGCGCGGACGCACGCCAGTTGCGTCTGCTATGCGGATTGCGGCCGGGAATGAAAATGGCGATCGCCGTCATCCGTCCCTTCGCTGATGACGGTGAAACACAGGTGGATCTGGAGGTCACGCTCCGGTCCCTCATTCGACTTTTGCATCAGGTGCTTCCTTCATCGATATTCGGAAAACTGGCAACTCTTCGCCACCGCGAAGTGCTGATGATCGTCGGAAGCGATGGGGACACTGCTGGACGGTTCCTCAAGTTCCTTGCTCGCCGCGGATTTGGGAAGAAGCGGGGCGCCGACAGTGTGGGCGTGGCTGTGAGTTTAGACAAAGAAGACGTCGCGCAACTCCCCGATGCATTGACGGAAGCTCTGATGGCCGCTGATCTCGTCAGCGTATCCCGCCCTTTGATTCATTTTTCCAGTATCGACTTGATGGAGTTCTTGATCCATCGGGCGGACAAGGCGGCCTTACGATTGATTCCGCAATGGGCGCAGACCGCCGACGGCCAAACGCAGGAGCTGTTTCAGACGGTCCGGACATTTGCCGACAGCAACCTGAACGTAAAAGAAACCGCACGCCGTATGTCGGTTCACACGAACACGGTTTACTTTCGGCTGAACCAAATCAAAAAGCGCACCGGTATCGATCCGAGAACCTTCTCCGGAGCATCGTTTCTGTTGACTCTCTCAAGATTGCTTGAGAGTCACACGAACTCCGTGTAGTTGTTTCGTAAACTGGCCGGCTCACTTTTTGCGAATCGTTCGTTTTAGATAGGTATCGATCATTTGATGCGTTTCCGGCGCCGCCCAAGTTTCAGCGACATCGGCCGCGTGGTCTTTGGAGGAGTAAGACGCCGCACGATCGATTGCGTCCCTTCGGACCTGGAATTTCGTGAGTTCGAAAGCATGCGGTGAGATTTTTGCCAGGCGCTCCCCCACCTCGAAGGCACGGTCCATCAAAGTCTCGGGAGCAGTAAGTTCGTCAACCAGGCCGACAGTGAGCGCTTCCGCCGGCAGGCAGGTGCGACCGGTGTAGACGAGGCTCTGGAAATGCTGAGGTGCCACACATGCGCGCACGATCTCGAGAAGCAAGGCAGGAAAGGGAACGCCGACGAGGAGCTCCGTTACACCGATTCGGCCATTGCCTTCGGCCATGATGCGGTAATCGCAAGCACACACCATCACACATCCGCCGGCGATCGCGTGCCCGTTGACTGCTGCAACCACAGGGCGGGGGAACTGAAACACTTCGCGAAGCATCGATTCAAGCGCAGGCAAGAACTCCTTCAAGTACTCTTTGCGACCCTGCAGGACGCGAAAGAGGTCTACGCCGGCCGAAAAACTCGAGCCTGTACCCGTCAGCACAACGGTCCGAACTGATTCTCGCCGCAGTCCGGCAAATTGTTCGCCCAAGTCGGCAAGCAGTTCGAGGTCCAGTGCACTCACTTTGCCATGCTCCATTCGCAAAACCGCCACACCGTTCCGGTCTTCTCGATGAATCATGTGCATAAGTGTGGCACAACCGTCAGCATCGTTGGCTTTTCATTCAATCAATTTTGAAAGCCGTTCGCCCGGAAAAAACTGAACCGCCATCGACAAACAGCTACGCTTTGTATCCTTGTTCCTCCTCGTGTAAGATCAGCGCCGATCCGATTCAACCGACAATAACAGTAATTGCGAGGCGCCATGAACATGTGGCCAGTTCGAGTTTGTATTTCACTTTTAGTGTTCGCGGCCGGAACGTTGCCTGTATTTGCGCAGCACGAGTACACGCAATCGGAGATCGAAGCAGGACGGCAGCAGTACGCGACCAACTGTTCTCGATGTCATGGACCAGACGGCGACAACGTCGCTAATGCCGACATCGGACATGGCAAGTTCAGCAGAGCTTCGTCGGACGAAGAACTCGTGCGCCTCATCCGAAACGGCATTACCGGAACGGCGATGGCTGCGCTGCCCAACATGACCGAGCCCAATGCGCAAACCATCGTCGCGTACCTGCGTTCGATGGCGTCCACTGCCGCAGCAGTAGCGGCTCTGCCAACCGGCGATGCGCGACGCGGCAAGACGCTCTTCGAAGGCAAAGGCGCATGCACGTCATGTCATCGCGTGGGAGATGCCGGATCGCGCGCGGGCCCCGACTTAAGTCAAATCGGGACGTTGCGCCGTTCCGTGGAACTGCATCGGTCGCTCGTCGAGCCAGACGCCGAAATTACTCCCGCGAACCGGTTCTTCCGCGTAGTGACAAAAGATGGCGCGACAGTAACCGGAAGGCTTCTCAATCAGGATTCCTTCACCTTGCAGGTTCTCGACGCCAAGGACGAAAAGCTAAAGTCGTTCAACAAATCGGCTCTGCGCGAATCCGCCTTCGTCGCCAATTCACCGATGCCTTCTTATAAGGACAAGTTCAACACCCAGGAACTGTCGGATGTCCTCAGCTACCTGTCTTCTCTGAAAGGACAATAACTATGATGCGTCGCGCGCTGCTTCTCATTCTCATTGGGGCCGGTTTACTTGAAGCTCAGGTTTCCTTTGATCGAATTATCCGCTCCGGTCAGGAGCCTCAAAATTGGCTGACACACTCCGGGAATTACAACAGCCAGCGATACAGCACGCTTTCTCAGATCACACCCGAGAATGCAAAGAACCTGGAGCTGCAGTGGCTGTTTCAGGCCCGGTCGCTCGAGAAGTTCGAAGCCACGCCGCTGGTTGTCGACGGAATCATGTATACCGTCCAGGCGCCGAACGATATCGTCGCGCTTGATGCCGCAACGGGACGGATGTTCTGGACATACTCGTACACTCCTGCGCCTGAGGCGCGGCCTTGCTGCGGTCGCGTGAACCGCGGCCTCGCCATCCTTGGCGACACTCTCTTCATGGCCACAATCGACGCCCGGCTGATCGCGGTTGATGCGAAGAATGGCCGGCCGCTTTGGAATACCGCGGTAGCCAAACCCGAAGCGGGTTATGCGATGACGGTCGCGCCCCTCGTCATCAAAGACAAGGTCATCATCGGAACTGCTGGCGGAGAGTTCGGCATCCGGGGATTCATCGCCGCCTATGATGCAAAAACGGGAAAAGAAGCATGGCGCTTCTATACGATCCCCGGTCCGGGGGAGCCGGGACACGAAACCTGGCCGGCAAATAACGACGCCTGGCAGCACGGCGGCGCTTCGGTGTGGGTAACCGGTTCCTACGATCCCGATCTCAACCTGACGTATTGGGGAATCGGAAATCCAGGCCCGGACTATAACGGCGACGATCGGACCGGAGACAATCTGTATGCCTGTTCCGTTGTTGCGCTCGACGCCGATACCGGAAAGCTCAAATGGTATTACCAGTTCTCGCCTCACGATGAGTTCGACTATGACTCGACCCAGGTTCCGGTTCTTGCCGACATTCAATGGCAGGGCAGCACACGCAAAGTCATGATGTGGGCCAACCGAAATGGCTTCTTCTACGTGCTCGATCGAGCAACCGGAGAGTTTTTGCTCGGCAAACCGTTCGTCGAAGTGAACTGGGCGAGCGGTTTCGATGCGAAGGGACGTCCGACACGCGTCCCTGGAATGTTGCCGAATGCTCAGGGCGTCTTGATCTTGCCCGGCAACCAGGGCGGAACGAATTGGTACAACCCGTCTTTCAGTCCCAAAACAGGGCTCTTCTACATTCCGACCTGGGCCAATTATTCGAGCCTCTACACGAAGCGACCCCAGGAATACGAGGAAGGCAAGAATTTCGGCGGCGGCACCCCCCGGCCGACAATACCAACTGGAACTCGGACGGCGATCAACAACTACGCCAAGGAAGATGAAGGATACGGAGCGATCCGCGCCATCGATCCGCACACTGGGGAGATGAAGTGGCAGTTCAAAATGACGGACTTCACCGACGCCGGCGTGCTCACTACCGCGTCAAACGTGCTTTTCAGTGGTGGACGGGAGGGCTACTTCTACGCACTCGATGCACGAGACGGAAAATTGCTATGGAAGTTCCCCGTGGGTGGCCGCGTGATTTCAGGCCCGATGACGTTTTCTTTGGGCGGCCGGCAATACGTCGGAATCTCGGCCGGCAATTCATTGTTTGCGTTCGCGCTGAAGCAATGATTTCCGTTGTTCTGCCGATCTATTAGAAAACCTTCCGGAAGGTAAGATTGATGCGGACGGCACCCGTCAGCGGATGTCGCCCATCGCTGAGCGGAGCGACGCCATGATAGACGAAGCGAGCGGGACCGCCCCACACTACGATGTCACCGCTTTCGAGGCGCAGGCGCCGTAGGGGATCGGAGCGACGTTTGCCGCCCCACAGGAATACGGCAGGCAAGCCGAGCGAGACGGAAACGATCGGAGCCCAGGGATCCCTCTCGTCGCGATCCTTATGAAGGCTGAGTTTTGAGCCCGCGACATAGCGATTGATCAGGCAAGCATCGGGATCATAGTGCGCGAACCCGGCCACTGCGGCGGCACGTGCAGCGGCATCGAGGAACGCCGCGGGCATCGCGGGCCATGGAACTCCAGTCTGGGGATCCACGGGATCGTAGCGGTAGCCGGTTCGGTCGGATACCCAACCGACGCGACCGCAGTTGGTCATCGCGACAGACATTGTGTAACCGCCGGGCGTGATCAGGCGGCGGAATGCGGCGGCCTGTGCAACCCGCTCCGCTTCTTCAACCAGCAGCGGCGCTTCGGATACGGCAAAGCCGCGCAATAACATGGCGCCCTCTTCCAGCCACTCATGTGGCTCCCGATCGAAAAGGGAAGTCATAACGGTTCGGGAAAGACAGGAGCTACCAGCATCGCATCACCGTGACGGCCAAGGGAGAGAATCTGACCAATGCTGAATTCTCAAAGCTCAATTCTCATCCGAGAAGACCGCTCGTCACTCTGCGGCTCCCTCGGATAAAAATTGAGAATTCGGAATTGGGGATTGGTCAGATTTTCCGTGCGCTGTAAGGCATGACTCCAATCGAGCCGGTACAGCATTCCAAATATATCAGTCGGTAGCGGCGGTGTATACTCACCATCACTTGGAGGCCCCACATGACAAACAGAATCGTGCCGTGCGCTTTATGTATTTTCGTGTGCATGTTTGCCGTGCCAGCGTTCGCATCGTCATGCGACAGCCTGGCGTCGCTCATGTTGAAAGACACGACTATCACGATGGCTGCTCTCGTACCGCCGGGCCAGTTCTCGCCTCCAGGTGCCGGAGGAAGAGGCGCAAATCCGTACAAGGACCTTCCCGAGTTCTGCCGCATTGCCGCGACCATCAAGCCTACGAGTGATTCCGACATCAAGGTCGAAGTGTGGTTGCCTGCCAGGAATTGGAATAACAAGTTCCAAGCTGTCGGTAACGGAGGCTGGGCTGGAGTCATCAGCTATTCCGCGATGGCGGATGCCGTTCGTGCGGGGTACGCCAGCGCATCGACCGACACCGGGCATGAAGGCGGACGCGGCACCTTTGCACTCGACCATCCCGAAAAGCTCGTCGATTTCTCCTGGCGCTCCGAACATGAAATGACCGTGAAAGCGAAGGCTGTTATTCAAGCGTTTTACGGAAGCGCGCCAAGACTGTCTTACTGGAACGGCTGCTCGACAGGTGGAAGGCAAGGCCTCAAAGAAGCGCAGATGTTCCCCGACGATTACGACGGCATCATCGCCGGCGCGCCGGCCAATCGTACGGCAATCTCGCTGTGGATCGCTCATGCAGTATTGAAGGATCCCGCGAGCTACATTCCTCCGAGTAAGTATCCGATGATTCATCAAGCGGCAGTGAATGCGTGCGACGCACACGACGGCCTCAAAGACGGACTCATCAACGATCCGACAAAGTGCGACTTCAATCCGAAGATTTTGCTCTGCAAGAGTTCAGATGGAGCCGAGTGCCTGACCGCACCTCAGGTAGAGGCCGCAAAAAAGATTTATTCGCCCGCAATCAATCCGCGCACAGGAAAAGCGCTTTTCAACTCGCTCGTGCCGGGAACGGAGTTGGGCTGGGGCGTCCAGGCTCAAGGCCCCGAACCTTCGGCGAATATCTACGATCAGTATCGCTACGTAGTGTTCAAAGATCCGAAATGGGACTGGAAGACTTTTGATTTCGATAAGGATGTCGTACGCGGCGATCTGCCGGAAAACCTGATCATGAATGCCACGAATCCAGACATGAAGCGATTCTTCGCCCACGGCGGCAAGCTTCTTCTTTACCATGGCTGGAGCGATCCCAATGTCCCGGCTGTGAACACGATCAGTTATTACAAGAGCGTCGTCGAGGACTTGGGCGGGATGGCAAATGCCTCCAAAAGTATTCGGCTATTTATGGAGCCTGGCATGGGTCATTGCGGCGGCGGCGAAGGTCCTAATGTCTTCGATAAGGTCGGCACCCTCGAACAGTGGGTGGAACATGGTGTAGCGCCGGATCAGATCACCGCGTCGCACAGCACCGGCGGAAAGGTGGATCGTACGCGCCCGGTGTGCCCTTATCCTCAAGTCGCCAAATACAAGGGCAC
>DATFXZ010000769.1:0-2620 GCA_035315305.1 Terriglobia bacterium
GTCGTCATCCGTGATTGCGATTCGGCGCGGTCGAGCTTCCGGATCTTTCAAAGTCCATTCCTTGATTGCCATCGTATTGGGATCGATAGCTGCAATTTTCGGAGCACCGAACTCACAGTAGTAGGGCGTTCCTTTAGAATCCACAACCATTCCATAGGGCAACGATCGCGGCGTAGGCGAATTGACCAGCTTGATATCGCCTGTCTTCGGATCGAGCCGGCCGACCTTGTTCGCCCCTTGAACGGTGAACCAGAGAATGCCCTTCTGATCGAACAGTGGCGTATGCGGGTCCGCTGCATCCGCGGGTAGTTTGTATTCAGTAAAGTTGCTCGTTTTCGGATCGAGCTTGCCGATGTACCCCTTCGAATTTGCGGTGAACCATATATTCCCGTCTTTGTCTTCGACGAGACCATGGGGTCCGGATCGCGCTATTGTCGGACGGAATTCTTTGATCTCACCGGTCTTCGTGTCCACGCGTCCGAGGACGTTCGCGTACTGGCCTGAGTACCAGAGGTAACCGTCGTGCGTGGCCAGCGGATCGTGCGGTCGTGATCCTACTGTCGGCGCCTTCCATTCTTTAAAGGTCACTTTCATCGATCCAGGAACGGTGACAGCCTTCGGCACGTTTCTTTCGGGAAAATTCTTTGCAAGATAGTCCGACACCATAGCCATCTGGTTCTGAGGAACATCGGCCCCTGCGGACACCATCCGTTCGACAAGCAGCTTCCAGTCCTCGAGAGTATGGCCGGCGTTCGTAATCATCGTTGCCGCGTGGCAGGTCGTACATGCGTTGTCGACGATCGCTTTGGCATCTCCTGGCGGTAACGATTGCGCTGCCTGCCCGCCTGGGCCCTGAGCCAAAACGGCACAGCAATAAAGAACGGCGATCAAAAGTCCAAAGAGAGATTTCTTGCTCATATGCCTCCTAGTGCCATGCTAACGCTTGGCGATCGCAGCTTCGATCGCTGCGGTTAGTTCACGAGATTGGGGTTCGATGGGCGACTTGAACCGGCCGAGTATCTGCCCATCGCGTCCGATCAGGAATTTCTCGAAATTCCAATCGATCTCGCCGGGAAACTTCGGATTCGTCGCGCTGGATGTGAGGTGTTGGAAAAGCGGAACCTTGTCACGCCCCAGTACCTTCACCTTCGAAAACATATCGAATTGGACGCCATAGTTCGATTTGCAAAATTGTTGAATCTCGGCATCGGAGCCGGGTTCTTGCGCTCCGAAATCATTCGATGGGAAACCGAGAATACTCAGACCCTGCGCTGCGTACTTCTTGTGCAGTGCCTGCAAACCTTCGTATTGGTAAGTAAATCCGCACTCGCTTGCCGTATTCACGATTAGCACCACTCTACCCTGATATTTCGACAAGCTCACCGGCTGTCCAGTAAGGCCCTTCATCGTGAAATTCAAAACCTCAGGCACTTTTCCTCCAGTGCTCGTTTGCGCCGTGGACAAACTTGCACTCAGTAGTATCGATAACGCAAAAGCGGTTGTCTTCATGGGATACCTCGCGGTTAGTGCGCATTATACCCACCTGAAGATCTCTTGCGTAAATTGCTGATGAAAAGTTTGAAGAACCGGGTGGTTACCGCTGTGGCTCGTAACTGAGGTTGTGACGGAATTCCATGCGATATAGCGGGCCACCTAACATGGGAACCTTGATCTCACGATCATAAGCGATGACCGTTCCGAGCGTCTGTCCTTGACCCGTGACGTCGATCCGGCCTTCCGAAACCGGGATCGAGAGTTGTTCAGCCTTCACCAGTAGTAGAGCCCGGATTTCTTTGGCGGGACGGTGATCGATGGCCGCTCGTCGCAGCACACTCTCAACATACTCCGTAAATTCTTTATCGGATGAAGTGAGAACGATCCACTGCTTGGCGAGTGAAAAGAACATCAAAACAACAACCAGCCACAAGCAGAGGGTAACGTGTCGTCTAGCAGGAGAGGGTTGCGTGCTCTCGCTCCTCGTCATTAGTAAACCTCACGCCGGTCAACTGAAACCGACAGAGCCGTAGCTGTCGTGAGTCTTCAAATGCGATTTTGTATTCGTCGAGCGCGGTGACGCCGTCTTTGTGTGGTGCGACGGAAAGAACCGTTCCGATGGCTCCGCCATAGAGCTCTGCCAAGACACCATTCAGTTCAACGAACTGTCCAACGCTGAAGCGTGTCATTTCCGTACCCTCCATGCTGACCCTGATGCCTCTGATCGTCAGAGACCCGGAGTCGCCTGTTTTCATGCAAACAGCCCTCCAAGTGGCCCCCCTTGAAAATGCAGCGTTTATAACGAGTCAGCCCCGGTCTGGTGACAAAATGTGTAAAAGCCACTGATCAGGAATGTCACTTATCGCTTTGCACGGCCACTGCGACTACACGCTCTTGGACCCTTGTTTTACAGAAGTTAACGAATACTTTTTCGAAGATCTGTCGTCTGAAATCCTCGTGTATGTAGCGGCGGCCGTGAGTGCCGCCAGTCCAGCAAAGTCGGATTTTTCGGAGTGAAATTTATGCGTCGTCCAAAATTGATCCTACTGGTTTCTACTTTTATGTTTTCGGCAATCCCGCTGTTCGCACAGTCGGAACGCAAGCCGGAGGTGTTTTTCGGATACTC
>DATFXZ010000770.1:0-5782 GCA_035315305.1 Terriglobia bacterium
CGGACGATGCACCATGCACATCCCATCCAAATGAGCGGCTCAAATGCATTCATGGTCATCCAGTGATGCATGATGAGGTAGATCGGAACAACCGCAACCGCGAGTGCAGACAAACCTTGTGAAAACCTCCGGCCTCCGAGTTCTTCAGCCAGCTTGGCGGTCACGATCACCAGTCCCGCGCCCGCCATTGCTGGCAATAGTCGAAGTCCTAGCAGCGAATTACCGAAAGCGTGCCGCGCGACCCATACAATGAAGGCGATCAGCGGTGGCTGATCCACATAGCCCCAGTCCAAATGCTCCGCGCAGGCGAGATAGTAAAGCTCGTCTCGAAAAATTCCGTATCGGCCTGCTGTCACCAGGTGGAAAACCAACTTCGCGGCAGCGATGTAGAGGACAACGGGAGCGCGACTGAAAAGTCCTTTCAACATAAACCGGAACATTATCGCTAAATGAGGGGCGCGTTAGTGGCGAAAGAGTATAGCCACGGCCGACCCCTATTCAAGATGACGTGTGAGCGACCCCCTCGCTCGCTGCGCTCGCGTCTCCCCCTCACGAGGGGGAGAGCCGCCGAAAGGAGGCAGGGGGCCGATCATGCACCATCTCGAGTCGGGGTCATTAAGGAGTTTTAATTTCGGATTAATGCGTGCTTAATCTCCCACCCGTTTAATTTTTAAGTGTGCGAAAGAAGGAGAAATTAAATGACATCAAAAGTTAGAACGTTTGCATTCATTGCGGGTTTGGTCGTGACGCTTTCAGTTACCGCTTTTGCGGGCAAGAAAAACAACTCAGCGAAACATATCGCTGTCGGTACGATCACCTCGATCGATGCAAATCAGGTTGTCGTTAATGAAAAGGTGAAAGGCAAAGAGCAGCCAGTGACCTTCCGGTTAGACCCTTCGACTCAAAAGTCTGGAAATCTTAAAACCGGTACGTTGGTCACCATTCAGTACCGCACGGAGAGCAATCAAAATATTGCCACGTCCGTTCGCGAGCGGGTTTCGGGCACAGTTGACAAGAAATCGCTACGAAACACCAAGTAAGGATTAGCTCATCAGAATCTGATCACGGCGCAATGACTGATATCGCCGCCAAAGACTTCCGCACGGCCTCCCCTTTTTCTAAAGCTTTTGCGGGCATGATGTAAGGCCGTGCGGTGATCTGCTGACCGAGCGGTACGACAGCCTTAACTGTCGTGCCGTGACTGCTGGAGACAATTTCCAGGTGTCCCCCGAGGTGTCGTAAACGTTGGCGCATTCCGCACAATCCAACGCCGAATGACCGCGACTCGTCCGGTTCCGTCCATTGGCCGGGTGCCATCCTTGCGGGCATTCCCCTTCCATGATCCTCTACTCGCAATACGACCTGAAACGGCTGCCGTTCCATCCATATCTGGGCGGTGCGGCTTCCCGAATGACGATGCACGTTTGCGAGGCATTCTTGAACAACCCGGAACAGGTCCATTTCGATCTCGGGGGGAAGCCGTCCAATGTCGCGCGTTGCAACTAAATCGACATCAATTCCGCTGCGCTTCGTAAATCCGTCCAAATACCAGCACAAGGCGGCATAAAGACCCGCTTTATCCAGCAGCGGCGGATGTAGCATGTACGACAACGTCCGGATTTCCTGCAGGGACTGATCACAAAGTGTCTTGCATTCCGACAATGCGTGCTGAGACCTTGCTGGTAAGGCGACTAGTGATTTCATCAGATATTCGAGGTTGAGCCCGATCGCGCAGATATTCTGGGCAGTGCCGTCGTGCAGTTCTCGCGCAATCCTCCGCCGTTCCCGGTCCTGCAAGTCGAGCAAGCGTGCCGATAGATGTTGCAATTCCTGTTCGACGAGTTTGCGTTCGGTAATGTCCGTATCCGTTCCGACCATGCGAATTGCGGTGCCTTGGTCGTTCTGGACGAGGGTGCCGCTCGCGAGGAACCACCGGACGCCGCCATCCTTTTGAACGAATCGGTGTTCGGCTTCGAAGCGGGGCGCTCCGCAATGAATATGCGCGCGGACCCGTTCCAACACCAGGTTGACGTCTTCCGGATGAACCAACCGTAGCCAATCATCGAAATGGTCGCGTATCTCGTGATCCTCGTATCCCAGAACAGACTTCAAGTGCGGGTCGGCGTAGAGCTCGGATGTCCGAAGATCCCAATCCCAAACGATGACGCCTCCCGAACTTGTTGCCAGCTTGTAACGCTCCTGGCTTTCCCGCAGTGCTTCTCCGCTGGCCTTTCGAACAAGAGCTCCGACAAAGATCTCGCCGGCTAGACGAAGTCTTGGTACGAGATCTTTAGGCCATACGCGTCGAGATCGCGAGGCGGAAAATGCAAGCGTCCATGTGGAACCGTTGACGTGGATGGGTATATCCAAAACGACATCCGGCGGCGCTTGGACGGGCTGCCCGTCCTTCGAATAATGCCAAGCGGCCTTCGACGACTCGGTCCGACTCGAGTGTCGCGCTGCGCCATTAAAACGTTCACCGCCGGCTGCCGAATTGTCGAACAACTTGAAGAGAGATCCGGAACGGGCGCCAAGAGATTCGACCAACCGTTGAAGCCACTTTTCAATACCCTGATCAATTTCGCCGAAAGCTAGATTGTTGAAATCGGCCGAGAGCTCTGAAAGTAGTGTTTCGAAGTCGAGTCGCTCGCGAAGCGCCGCTTGCACGCGACGCCGTCGTTTCCGCTCGGCCAAAAGACCGGCAATGAGAAGTGACTGGACAGCACATAGCGTCAGCGTGCCGATGATGCGCCACTTGTATTGTTCAAACAGAGTCGCCTCTCTGAAACGGACCTCGCTGCCGGGGGGTAGGATGTCTTCGCGAATGTTCCACCGCCGGAGTTGGCGCCAGTCGAAGATCGGGTAACCGGGTACCTCGATCACCGGCAGATCTCGCGGATTCGCGCCGTACATGATTTGCAGCGCCATGCCGGCTGATTGAAATCCGCATTCGTAAATGTTCACTGCGTAGCCACCGACTGTACCGTAACCGATATAGCTGGCACTGAAGGTATAAATAGGGACTGTGGCGGAATTGTTGATCAAGACAAGGACATCGTACAGCGACAAGCTCTCGCCGGGGCTCTCGTAATCCTGTCTGGAATAGAAGATCAGCGACCGTTCAGGCAAGTTCTTTACACGAGCCAGGAGTTCGTGCAACGGGAGATCGGTGAGGTACGTGATTGCCACCTTGTTTTCCAACGCCCTCAATCGTTCTTTGAACAAGGACTCAACGGATTTATCCCGTTCGATCGTTCCGTTGATGAGAAACACATGCTCTGTCTCAGGATGAAAGCGTAGTGCTGTCTCCACCGTCCGCGCGTAAATATTGTCGAGCACCACGCCTGTGGAATTTATTCCAGCGGCTCTCGCGTTTAACTGATCGCGGCTGACTGTGTGAAGAACAATTGGAGCATCTGGAAAAAGGTCATTGCGGTATTTGAGCAGGAAATCAGCTGATACGGCTGACATGGCGATGACCACATCGATCTTGCGTTCTGAATATTTCCGGCGGAGATAATCTCGGAAAGCCGCGGCCTGAACTTCGCCTGGAAACCGGTTCGGTTCGAAATACTCGGCGTAGTATTCAATTCTGGCGGTCCGGAAAGCTGCTTGAACGCCGCGATCGAACTCCACATTAGAGGGGAAGTCTTTCCCATACCAATAGAGTACGAGTACTCTCTTTGGCTTCTGAATCTCGCTCGCGGGTGCGGCGAGAGGAAAGTGTGTCATCAAGACAAGCAACGCTGACGCGCGGATGAGTTTAAAACCAGGAACCCGTGCTGCTTGTATCCGCCATTTCATCGCGCCTCCTCTTTGTCCCGTAGGCCCCACTGTTCAAAAGAGCACTTTTATTGCGAATTGAATCTGGCGCGACGAGCCGAATTCCCCTGTTGGGAACCGTGTGCTCGTAATGCGGCCAAAATTCGGACTGCCCACGATGTTCCCCGGCTGCCCAAAGTTCGCGTGATTAAAGAGGTCGAACACTTCGGTTCGGAACTGCATGCGTGTCCTTTCGCCAAGCACTGTGTTCTTGGTTATCGACATGTCCGTGTTATTGAAGGGCGGTCCGATCACCACATTGCGTCCCAGACTGCCGAAACGCTCAACAGGCACAAACACGGATGTGTCGAACCAGCGATCGACGCTACCGATCACGTGTATCGGTCCGGTAACGTCGGGCCGAAGGGTGTTAGCGACTCCGGTCACAACGCTATTGTTGCTGAGAATGTTTATCGGGCTGCCGCTCTGCGCCTGGATGATGGCGCTGAGCTGCCAGCCTGCAACGAGCCGGTTGCGTTTGAACGGCAATTCGTAAATCGCATTGATGACGAACCGGTGGCGGGCGTCGAAGTCCGACAGACCACGATCGCCCGGCAGATTGTAGCTGTTCTGCGCGACGACACCGCCTGAACTCAGAGAGTTGAAGTCGAGAGACTTCGACCAGGTATACGAAGTGTTGAGCTGCAGGCCTCGCGTCATCCGCCGGTTTGCAGTGATCCACAGCGCGTTGTAGCTGGAGTTGCCCGTGCCTTCCACCTTTGTGATATTGCCGACCGGCTGGCCCGGCAGGATCGGGCTTGACAGGGACAGAGCGGCGTAAGGACGCACACCGTTGATGGGTTGGTTGATGTTTCGTCGGAGCACGAGATGCGTGCCCTTCGAGCCAAAATACCCCGCCATCAAAGCAAGATTTCCCAGCACTTCGCGCTGCACATTCAAATTCCACGACTGCAAGTAGGGATTTCGGTAACCATGATCGATCGTCTGCGGTGCGAGCCCGACCGCGCGAGCGAGATTGATCGCATTATCGAAACGGATCGTGCCGGTGAAGGTGAGCGGCGTGGCTAGCGGTGGGTTCGCGCTGGTAGCTGTCACTAAGCTCGTCAACGGTTCGTCCACGGAGACCGCATAGCCGCCGCGTATGGACGTCTTCTCGTTTCCTAATGGGTCCCAGGCGAAGCCGACGCGCGGCTGGAGGTTCGTGTAGTTCTGCTCGTAAATCTGATCGATGTCGGAACCTACTCGCAGCAGCGACGCTCGCGTCTCATCGAACACGATAAAACGGTCGTAGCGTTCCGTCGGCGTCATGTTCCACTCATAACGAAGTCCCAACTCGAACGTCAGGTTCGAACGCCACTTATAATTGTCTTGCACGAACAGCCCCAGCGCGCTCGCGGAGGCGCTGTTGGATCGATCACCGAGCATCACGCTAAAAGAATCTGCGGTTCCGTCGAGGAAGGCTGCGACGCTTGGGAAGTTGAACCTCCCCGTGTCTCGTGCGAAACCATTTGTCAGGAATTTTCGGTACTCCCCACCGAATTTGAGTGAGTGTGAGCCCCGCAACCAGCTCAGCGAATCAGACACGACATAGGTGGTATCCGCACGCCCCGACGGCATACCGGCCGGTCCTCCGAAATTGAGACCACCCGCAATCGTGAACTGAGGGAGCCCGATGGGCTGGTTGATTCCGTTATTGATGCCAAAATCAGCCGGGTTCAGTTGCGCATTAGGCGTATTCGTACCACGGATTCGATTGAAGCCCAGTCGCAACTCATTGACGAGGGTCGGGCCGAAATTGTGGGTTTCACTCAATGTGAAGATTTGACGCCTTATCTGAAAGTAGTGCCCGAAGTCCGGGACCGTATTACCGGACCTGTTCGGCTCGACGATATCGGCTCGCTGCGTGGCGTAATAACCGTGTATTCGATCGATGCCCGAGAGATTGTGACTGATGTCCACAGCGGGCTGAGAGACGTTGACGGGCGCTGTGGCTGAACCG
>DATFXZ010000771.1:0-2704 GCA_035315305.1 Terriglobia bacterium
GGAAGCCCACTCTCGGGCTGTTTGCCCAGACAACGCCCTTCATTGCCTTGTAAGCGGCGGATTGGGCCAGCACCCTTCCGAAACTTACATTGGACCCAAGGACGGCCGGGTTGATGTCGAGTTCCACAGTGTTGTAGGTCCCACGGTGTGCGTCCAGAGGATGGTCTCGAGTATCGCGGAACCAAATTGCAGATAAGTATGAAAGCCGCGTATTCCGGTCTTCCGGAGGTACCAGTTCCGGGATGACGAGATCCGTCAGGTTGATCCGAGAAAGGGTGTATGCGAAGGTAACCGACTGTGTCTTTTTTGCATTAATAGGTTTTGAAAGCTGCAAAACCAGTTGTGCCATCCGGGCATTAAAAATCGGATTTGCATTATTTTGTTCGGCTGTCGCTAGCAGGCTGCCAGTCCAGTCTGTCCACCTGAAATTTGGATTCGTGAAACTCAATAATGCTCGGCGATCGAGCGGACCATAGAGCGCGGCGAGCGTGAGAGTTTCTGCCTTTCCGCGAACGTTGTTACGGGTGTATTGGAAATTGAAGCGGGGCCCCTGTACTCGCTCCTCGGTCGTTATGAAATTTGGCGGCAGCAACACTGCCGGCAATCCCGGCACAGCGACCGTACCATTCGGAATGCTGCCGCCTTTGTTGACGAACTCGTAACCGAAACCGTATAGGATCGTATTGCGCCGCGACTCGTGGACTTTCACAATCACTTCTTCCTGTTCTTGAGAAGTGATGCGGCTTCTAGGATTCACTTCGGCCCAATCGAAGACGCCTGTTGCATAAAGCTTGCTTTCGGATGCCAGGATCTCGCGTTCCGTCATCGCTCGTCCGACTTCTATTGTCCGCGTCTGTCTGTCGATCAAAGCGTCCCTGGTGATCTGGTTCCCTATAGTCACGACGTCTTTCGTCTTAACCTGTGGGCCTTCCTCAATCTCGTACACGACATCAAATTTGTAGGGTTGATCAGGTGACGGCTGCGCATTGGCGTGGAAAGTGGCGGTCATGTAGCCGTGCTCGAGGTAGTAGGACATGATTTTGTTGCGGTCGTCATCAATCGACTTCTGGGAGAACGGCTGGCCCGGGGCAAGCCGCAGGCCGTCCGGCGCAAGCTGTTTCAGCGGCACTGAATTGTTTCCATCGACACGAAAGGTTGATACCGAGTCTTGCGGGCCTTCCTCTATGACAAAGGTGACGATAACGTTTCGGTTTTCCGCGTTGAACTCCGGCGTGACCCTGACCTGGTTGAATCCTTTCGACTGATAGAAAGCTTGAAGCGTTTTAATACTGCTCTCATCGTATCGACCATTGGTTAAAAAACCCGCGGTGCGAACACTTACGTGTTGTCTGAGTTCATCTGTGGCGAAATGGTTATTGCCGGTGAAGGCGACACCCTCGATCTTCTTGCGATCGCCTTTCATAACGCGGTAAAGGATGATGATGCCATTCGGCCGGACGTTGGTTTCGGTATCGACCTGAACATCGAAGAACCCTCTTTTGCGATATCTAGTTAGAAGGTTCTGACGCCCTTCCTGGATCAGGTCCGGTGTCAAGCCACTTTCCTGATAGATCGGCAGCAAACTTCGTCGCTTCCGGGCGCCTTCGACATGCACCTGGACAGGTGGACCCGGTTCTATGTCGAATGAGACGTCGGCCCGATTGGTTTGCTGATTGTAATTAGCGCCGATGAGCTTTACCTGAGCTGCAAGGCGGTTTTCGCTCCGCAGGTGCGATTCCATTAACCGCGTCGCGTTTTGAAGCGTTCGCAGCGAATATTTTCTTCCCTCACGAATTGCTGCCGACCGCAACCGAGCCCGGAACGATCGGAGTCTGCTCTTGAGATGTTCGATTTCATCGGGCGTCGGTCCTTGAATGATGATGTCGCCGAATCTCGCGAGCTGATTCAGGGTTACATGGAAATTGACGTTGGCTAGCCGGGCCGTTTGATCGACTTCAACTTCCGGTTTCACCTCGGCATGAAAGTATCCATTGCGGCGGAGAAAAGTGAGCAACGAGGCTTGTGCTTTCTGAATCTCGATGAGTGAGAACGGTTCTTGCGGAACGTAGCTCGCGGCGATTATCAAACGGGCATATGGGAAGCGTTCAGCCCCGGGAAACCGATACATGCCAAAATAAACTGCCGGTTGCAGGACAAAAATAACGCGCACGCCCTCCTGTTCAGGTCGGAGTTCAAGCTGAACGTCCTTGAAGCCCGTCCCTTTGAGTGCCGCAATCGTTTGCTCGATTTTTTCGACGGAAAACTCTTCTCCGCGGTGTTGCGCGATTAGCGGCATCATCTCTTCTACATTCAGATCGGGTTGGCCGGCCAGTTCGACCGACGAGATTTTCTGGCCTTCGTACGAGAGCCGTTCGATCGTGCGTATGTCAGATTGTGCGGATTGTTCCGGAGGCCGTCCTTCGGCTAACAAAGTTGTGCACAGCAGAAGGCCGAGGAATGCTAGATTACAACCATGCAACAAGCGTGCCTTTTTTGCAGAATTATCGGACACGATACGCCGGCGGAGTTTGTGCATGAGGATGACCTCGTTGTGGCATTTAAAGACCTTCGACCACAAGCGCCTGTGCACCTCCTGATCACCCCTAGAAAGCACATACCAACGCTGAACGACCTGATGCCGGAAGATAACGCTCTTATCGGCCAAATGTTTCAGGTTGCCAAGAAGCTAGCGATGCAATCGAAC
>DATFXZ010000772.1:0-4919 GCA_035315305.1 Terriglobia bacterium
CGGCACCTCCACTTTTTGGAAATCGCCATTTTGTCCCGAGTGATAGTTCGGCCACAGGATGCGTGGCGTATCGGTATCGTCGGCCCTGCGTCTTTCAGGATCCGGTTCAGGATTTTTCGAATGGAAGTGATTCGCGGCACCAATGCCGCCTAGGGTGCAAAACGAGATACCAAGGTCTTGATGATCACGCGAAGTGAGCATCGCCCCGCCCCGGTGACGGAAGCGACCGATGGCCGCACAATCCTCGGCTCCGAGCCCTCCGCCGACATCGACGCCGAACAGCCACAACTCGTCGAAATCACTCTCGTCTAGTCTGGACAATACTGGATCGTTTCCGGAGGCAAGATTTTCGCGATCACGGGCAGTGATATGAAACAAATTGCTTCCGGATCGATCCTCGATGCGCGAGAGCACGTCGGTAAGGATCGAAAACCTCTCAATCGACCAATCGTCTTTCGCGTAAGGGATTGTTGTCTGTAAAAGGATCTTTTTCATGTCCCTTTCAACTTATCAGAATCTGTACGAAATCCACGATGCTACATAGTTGACGTCGTGGCCCGGCGGATTCTCTTTTAAGAATTGACCCGCCACGAAGTGTGTGTAAGTCGCGGACACGAACATGTGCGGCGTCGCCTGGTATGAAATCGTCGCAGACGGCGCGGTCGCCACATACCGCGCACGACTCGTCCCGCCTCTACGCACAGGCGGCGCTGCCGCGACCGACGGGCTGTAAATGCCGTCTTCCAAGCTCTCTCGCCAGAATGATGACGATTCCATGGTCAACGAAGCTTTCTTTAACTGCAGTCTCAACGATGGACTCACATCAATCAAATTCGTGGGACCAAGAAGTCCGGAGGGACCCGAGTACACTGGTGCGGCCGGAAACAATGGATTGAAAGAACCGAGCGCGCCAGCATGTGATCCACGATCGCCACTCGCGATGTCCGCACGAATTCCCATTCGAGAACGAACTCGATGTTCGTTCAGGTTATAACCCGTGTCTTCTGACAAGGCCCACGCGCGAATCCGTCTATCTGCGAAAGAGCCCCACTGAACAATCCCCTCGTAGTTGAAATCCCATCGCCCGCTCGTCTTCCAGGATCGCGAACCGATCGTGTGGCGAATCTCACGACCAACGGCCTTCTGAAAAATGCTGCTCTGTCGATCAAGTGCGAAGTAATACATCGACATGTTTGCGCGCCCCCACAACGGATGGGGGGCCGTAAAACCTGTCCCGAATATGCGTTGAGCGTGATCCGGAACGTCATTGAACACACCTGGGGAAGATTTCACGAGGCGGAGCGCCGTTGCGTTCCACACGATGCGGCCAAGCTTGATCGTGAGGCGACCGCCATCCAGACTCCGTCGCGTATTCAATCCTTCGGCAGGGGAGATCAGGCGTCCGCTGCCGAAGCCCAATTCCTGGCGTCCGATTCGGATGGATATCGAGCGACGTTCAGAAGACATGACCTTCCAATCGACGAACGCTTGATGCAGATCTAGCCTATCGAGATCAGTCGATCGCGGCCCGCCATTCCGGCCGTTCTCTAAACCGCTTTGAATTTCAGTGAACGCGCGGAAGCGCGTACCCAAATGAAAGTCCGAGGAGAGTAAATAACGTTGCAGAAAGTAGCCGTTCTTGTCGACAGGACCGGTTCCAAATCCAGGTTGATCCAACAGTTCAAACCGCTCGCGCGCCTCCCCGCCAATCGTTACGTACCAGTTCTCTCGCCCCAGTAGGATGTGCTTCAACGGATCCAGCCAATCGGACTGTTTTGAACTGTCCGAAAGGAAGCTCCAATCTTCGTCATACCGGAAGGGCAAATATGCGGGCCGCGGTTCCTCGGTGGCCTGTGCCTGACCGTCTATAGCCGACACGCAACATAATGTGAAGGCCAGCACCAGACGACCTAGGGGTTTCATGATTGAACCTCGAATCAGGCCAGTCGAAGACCCGAGCGGCTCAAAGGTAACGATCGATACCTTGTGCCTGTTGCCGCGAAGAGTGCATTCGTGAGAGCTGGAATCAGCGTCACAGGTCCGACTTCTCCAGTGCCGCCTAACAATCGCGTATCACTGTTTTGGTAATGGATCTCGACTGCCGGCATCTCAGCGATGGTCAATAGCTGATAGTCGTGAAAATTGCTTTGTTCGACTCCGCCCTTGTCGAAGGTGATCTGCGACTTGAAGGCACAAGTCAGTCCCCATGCAATTCCGGCTTCCATCGAGCTACGGCAAATATCGGGATCGAGCGCAATGCCGCAGTCGAATGCACATGTGACTTTATGAATCGCGACTTCCCGACCGCGTACCGAAAGTTCGACAACATGGGCGGTCATCGTGCGGAATGCCTCAGCAAAGGCGATGCCACGAAAATGTCCTGGAGCCGGTTTCTGTCGCCAGTTGCTTTTTTCCGCGGCAAGATCGAGAACACCGATGGCCCGCGTGTTGTCAGCCAACAGATCGCGTCGATACAGATAAGGATCTTGCTTCACGCGATGCGCAAGTTCGTCAATGAAGCTCTCGATGGCAAACAAGTTTGGTCCATAGCCGGTCGTGCGAAGTACTGAAGTGGGAACCGGCGCTTTCAACTGATGAAATTCAACTTCCCAATGCGGGATGCGATAGTGCCACTCCAGCGTTCCTTCAAGACAACTCGGGTCGAAACGCGCTTGCGTCACGGGCGGATACACGAATTGAAGAATCGATGGTGAGACGAGCCGATGCGACAACGATAGTGGTTTTCCGGATGAATCGACTTTTGCGGTGAGCCGATTCAGGACGGCCGGTCGATAGATGTCGTGCTGCATGTCTGTCTCTCGGCTCCAAATGACTTGCACCGGCCGGCCGACCGCCCTGGAGATTAATGCGGCTTGCCTCGAAAAGTCTGTCCACAAACGACGCCCAAAACCGCCACCGAGATAGGTACGGTTCACCAGCACTCGTTCGGGCGGCATCTGCAGTGTTTGTGCGACTTCCAAGCGCGTGAGTTCCTGTCCTTGGATTGGACCCCAGATTTCACACTGATCCTTTGTGACGCGCGCGGTGCAATTCATGGGCTCCATTGTGGCGTGGGCCATAAACTGCGATTCATAATCTGCCGCTATCGTCTCGCCAGTCGCAGATGGAAATCCCGATACCTTGACTCGCATCCATTGCTCACCATCGAGGGCAGCGCGATATTGCGCCATCAAAGAAGCCGTGTTCATAGAAGCATTCGGACCCTCCTCCCATTCGATCGGAGTTTGGGCGAGAGCTTTGCGAGCGCGCCAGTAGCCGTCGGCAACTACGGCGACCCCATCTGGAATTTCGACGACGTCAATAACGCCTGGCATACTGATGGCCGGTGTACGATCGTGCCGCTTCACTTTTCCACCGAAGGTGGGTGCCAGAGCGATGGCCGCGTACACCATTCCGGGAATCCGAAAGTCCATTCCGAAAATTGCCGAGCCGTCGAGTTTGGCAGGTATATCGACTCGCCCGAGTGATCGACCTAACAGCTTCCACTCCGCGGGCTGTTTCAGTTCTACGTCCTTAGGAGGAGCTTTGTGCGAAGCGGGTTCGGCAAGTTCACCGAAACGCAATCTACGGCCCGACGGAAGATGCAATACGACTCCGGATTCGGTTATGCATTCTTCCGGAGCGACGTTCCAGCGCTCAGCAGCCGCAGCGACAAGCATGGCGCGAGCCGATGCGCCCATCTGGCGCAACAGATCAAAGAAACCTGTCGTGCTCTCGCTGTTGCCGGTGAACTGCCAATTGATACGTGGATTCCGATATGCGGTATCGACGGGAGCCTGTACCAACCGAACTCGTTTCCAATCCGCACCCAGTTCTTCAGCAAGCACCGCCGGGAGTGTTGTTCCGGCGCCCTGCCCCATTTCCGCTTGCGACGCAATGAGAGTTACCGTGTCATCCGTTCCGATGCGAACCCACGCATTCAACGCAACGGGATCATTGCGGTTCTGTGCGATGAGCTTGAATTGGCCCGAAAGGACCAGCCCGGCCAAACCGGCGGCGGACTTTTGCAGGAATGCTCGCCGTCCTATTTCATTTTGCAGAGGGCGCACACGCAGCTCCTTTCTCGATCCATGTGCGAATCAAACCGAGAAATTCCCGGTGACTCATCGGCGGTGCTTCACGTCCGAGACCTGGGTTCCAGGCCCACAGCACCCGGGTATCGGTCTCCATGTGGTGGGTCAGGCTGTCGCGCGACATGCCGCCATTCAGTCTTGAATCGCTAATCGCGCGGCACAATTGCTGGTCATTAAGACCAACCCACGCCATTCGCGTTTTCGCCGACGGCAGCCGCCATTCTTTTGCGCCGGGTGGTCCGTGCAGTACTTCCGCGTTCGTCTCCTGATGGCACGTTTCGCAACGCATCACAGCGGTTCCTCCGCCATCCGTTCCGCGCTTTACACGCATTGGGTGGACTTCCCCCGCAGAGCCAAACAGCGGTGAGTCCCCAGGGATATGACAGTTGATGCATCGTGGATGCCGCAGCACCGTCGCCGCCTTTTGAAAAGCCTGAAAGGAACTGACGGAGACCGATTGGCTGGGAGCCGCAGGAATGAACCAAACGACGAAGGCGACGATGAACTGAGTCATTCCTTGCTTCCTTTCTGCGCCAATTCAGCTGCGCGATGCACTGCGGTGCGAATCCGATGATAGGTTCCACATCGGCAAAGATTGCCGGACATGGCGTCATCGATGTCGGCATCAGTCGGACTCGGAATCTTGGTCAGCAGCGCCGACGCGGTCATCATTTGGCCAGCGTGACAGTACCCGCATTGTGGTGTCTGCAGTTCAAGCCAAGCCTTCTGCACAGGATGGCTGAGATTGTTTGACAATCCTTCGATTGTCGTGACCGAACCGCCTTGAACACGTGAAACCGGCGTGACACAGGATCGAATCGGCGC
>DATFXZ010000773.1:0-13895 GCA_035315305.1 Terriglobia bacterium
CATGATGTCGAGCCGGCGGATTCTGAATGATCTCCGCTCCCTGCGCCGGCTTCTATTATCGGAACGAAAGCCGTCCTCCTAGTTGGCAGCGTGCCACTGGGCGATTGGGCGCCGGAATAGACCCTATGACAATTCTCAATATCGGCGGACGCGACATAAGCTTCCAACCTCCAAAAACAAAAGTTGGATAGTTCATATTTCTTATTTTTTCAGTCGACGCATCAAATTATGCCGAAACGACAGTCGACCGTTAAACGCAATGAGCCCGAACACTCGATTTCTAGACAGTAGGAATGTGGAAAACGAGGGTGGCGACGTAGATGTCGCGTTGAGGATCACCCGGATGCCGGAAGATGGAACGGAAATGTGACTCGCCGCGGTTGCCCAAGTCGCGTTTAAACAGCGGGTGCTGCTGTAATGTTTCTTTCACGCTGGCCAGCACACTTGTGTGCTCCTTGTTCCGATTGAAGATAATGAGCGCAGTTTTGGTGTCCCGAAACGTCGTGTACCCAAGCAGTTGATCAATAGTCTCCAGGAATTTCTTCGGACCACTCCAAAACTTGCATTCCCCGACAAAGGCGTTCTTCCCATCGGCGCGAATGAGCAGATCGGTTTTGCCGGTGAAGTTGAAGGTTTCGCCCGTGGCTTGTCCTTCATAATGCCCGTTGAGCTGCACCAGGATGTGATCGCGTAAGGCCTCTTCCTCCATTTTGGCGAAGGCGTGGGGGCTGCGCTCCATCACCAACACCATGTTTTCAATGACGCTGAGGATGTGATCATCCACAAATTTCCGGAAGCACAGCGAGAAGACTCAAAGCGTGATTACGGTTTTGTCGATCTCTTACGCTTCAGCGACGTTTTTGTAGGAGCTCTCCCTATACGCTCAAGTGTGTGCGAACGAACTGGTCCGTCAACTCCGCTATTGGGCCGGCCGCTACGCACCTTCCCTTATCGAGGATGCAGAATTCGCTCGCGACGCGCCGCGCGAAAGGCAGCTTTTGCTCGACTAACAGGACGGTGAGACCGGTTTCCTCGTTCAGTTTCAGGACGAGATCGCCGATTTCGTGGACGATGTTGGGCTGAATTCCTTCCGTAGGTTCGTCGAGGATCAGCAGCTTCGGTTCAAGAACGAGAGCGCGACCAATCGCCAGCTGCTGTTGCTGACCACCAGAGAGGTCGCCACCACGCCGACGCAGCATCTGTTTAAGCGCGGGGAATAGGTCGAAGACGCGTTCCGGGATTGTGCGAGGTCCGTTCTTGCGTATGCCGAGGCCAACACGGAGATTTTCCTCGACCGTCAGGTGCGAAAAGATTTCGCGTCCCTGCGGCACATAACCAATACCAAGCCTGGCACGCTCCTCCGCAGGACACTTAAGCAAATCTTTCCCGTCGAATGTGATCTCGCCGGAGGTCACGGGCTGCAGGCCCATGATGCATTTGAGTAGCGTCGTCTTGCCCATGCCGTTGCGTCCCATGATGGCCGTACGCGAACCAGGCGCTACGAACAAATCGACATCCCATAAAGTGTGGCTGCCTCCATAAAACTGATTAAGGCTTTTGACTGAGAGCACGCCTACACTCCCAGGTAGACTTCAATCACCCGGGGATCATTTTGCACCTCGCTCATTTCACCGTCCGCAAGAACGCTTCCCTCGTGCAATACGGTCACGCGCCGCGCGATTGAACGCACGAAGTCCATGTCATGTTCAACCACGACGACCGTGTGCTCACCTGCGAGGGAACGCAGCAGTTTTGCCGTACGTTCGATTTCCTGCGGCGTCATGCCGGCAACCGGCTCGTCAACCAAAAGCAGTTCGGGCTCCTGCATCAGAAGCATGCCAATCTCGAGCCATTGCTTCTGTCCGTGGGAAAGTGTTCTAGCCGGCGCCGTGCGAAAGTCGGCAAGACCGATGACGTCAAGAACCTCGTCGATTCTCTTTTGTTGTTCGGCGCTCATCCAAGCCAACAGCGTCTTTAGAAACGCCCGGTCGCCCGCCAGCGCGAGCTCCAGATTCTCCAGCACACTCAACTGTTCGAACACCGACGGTTTCTGGAATTTTCTTCCGATTCCGGCCTTCACAATTTCCGTTTCGGACAGCTTGAGCAGATCAATACCCTGCCAAAACTCTGCGTTATTGCCCTTAGCGGGCAATTCAAGGAACTCGATGAAGCGTCCAAAGCGCGCTGTCCCGGAATCCGGGCGGGTCTTGCCGGTGATCACGTCCATCATGGTGGTCTTGCCGGCTCCGTTGGGACCGATGATGCAGCGCAATTCGCCCGGCTCGATGGCCAGAGTGAGTTCGTTGAGCGCCTTGAAACCGTCGAAGCTGACTGTCACCTTGTCGAGATACAGTATCTTGTCGCGAATGCTCATTTGTTTCTCACCAGCGACAGCAGGCCCGCCATCCCGCGAGGAAGAAAGATCGTCACCAGGACGAACAGCGCACCCAGGGCATAGAGCCACACTTCGGGAAGAGCGCCGGTGAAATAGGTTTTGGCGTAATTGACCAGCACTGCGCCAACAACTGCGCCGAAGAGCGTTCCTCGCCCTCCGACTGCTACCCAGATGACAACTTCAATCGAATTGATTGGACTGAATTCACTCGGATTGATAATTCCGATCTGCGGGACGTACAACGCGCCGGCGATGCCGGCGATGACCGCGGAAAACACAAAGGCCCACAGTTTGAACGACTCGACGGGATAGCCGATAAAACGCGTGCGCATCTCCGCATCACGGATCGCACGCATCACGCGCCCAGCGCGTGACGCGACAATCGCGCGGCAAGCCAGATAGCTGGCCGCGAGGGCTGCCCCGCTCAGCACCACGAGCACAACGCGCGTGCGGTCCGAGTGGAGGTCGAATCCCAAAATGTCCTTGAAATCCGTGAACCCGTTGTTGCCGCCGAACCCCATATCGTTGCGGAAGAAGGAGAGCATTAAGGCGTAAGTGAGCGCCTGCGTAATGATCGAAAAGTAGACCCCAGTAACACGGGACCGAAATGCAAACCACCCGAACACCAGTGCGAGCGTGCCAGGAGCCACCACCATCATAAGAACAGCGTATGAAAAGTGGTTGAAGCCGTACCAGAACCAGGGCAGCGACTTCCAATTCAGAAAGACCATGAAGTCCGGTAATATCGGGTCGCCATACACACCGCGCGGGCCGATCTGCCGCATCAGGTACATACCCATTGCGTATCCGCCGAGCGAGAAGAAAGCCGCATGTCCGAGACTCAAGATGCCGCAGTATCCCCAGATCAGGTCCACGGCCAGCGCCAGCATCGCATAACACAGATACTTGCCGATGAGGGTCAGGGTGTATGCAGAAAGATGAACGGGCGACGACGGCGGAACGATTTGATTAAGCACCGGCACCGCGATGGCGGCCAGGGCAAGCACGACTAGGAAACCGGAACCGCCGTGATCTCCCGGCGGCAGGATCCAACTTCGTAGACGAGACGCCATTACTTGTCCTCCGCCGCGCGGCCCGCCTGCGGGAACAGCCCGCGTGGCCGGGTTTGAATGAACAGGATCAGAGCCACGAGAACGAAAATCTTAGCCAGGACGGCTCCGGAATAGGGTTCAAGCAGCTTATTGACGATGCCCATCGACATGCCACCGATCAGCGAACCCCACAGATTGCCGACCCCTCCGAAAACGACCACCATGAACGAGTCGATGATGTAAGACTGCCCCAGATTCGGGCCGACGTTGGTCAACTGGCTCAATGCCACGCCTGCCACGCCAGCGATGCCAGACCCGAGCCCGAACGTCATTGCATCCACCCATTCCGTGCGGATACCCATGGCCTTGGCCATCGCCCGGTTCTGCGAAACGGCCCGGATGCTGAGGCCGATTCGGGTTCGCTTGAGGACGACCATGATGATCGCAAACACGATCAGAGTGAAGATCACGATGTAGAGCCGGTTGTAGGTGATCGCCAGAGCGTCGTTGACCTGTAACGTGCCGCTCATCCACGCGGGCGTTTCAACGGAACGGTTGAGCGCCGAAAAAATAGATCGAACGCTCTGTTGCAGGATGAGGCTCACACCGAACGTCGCAAGTAGCGTTTCAAGGGGACGGCCGTAAAGGAAACGGATGATTGTTCTTTCGAGAATGACTCCCGCGAGTCCTGCAACTACAAACGCCGCCGGAATAGCCAGCAGAATCGATGTCTCGATGTGACGGGGCATTGCAACTTGAACGACATAAGTCGTGTACGCGCCAAGCATCATCAGTTCGCCGTGAGCCATATTGATGACGCCCATTACGCCGAATGTGATTGCCAGTCCAATAGCGATCAGAACCAGCACCGACCCCAGGCTGAGGCCGAAAAACAACGTCTCGAACCCCGAGTAGAACGTGCGCCATCGGTCGATGGTTTTTACCGCCCTCTCCGCGGCCTTCCGGACATTTTCGTCGCTCTCGACGTAAGCGCCGTCGGGAGACTTGTCGAGCAGTAGACCCAATCTGTTCCGAACGTCCTGGCTAACACTGTGGTTAAGCGTGCCTATGGCGTCCAAACGCGCCCGAGCGTCCGCCCCGTCCAATGCGGCCAGCGCCAATCCAGTTGCAATTTCTCTTTTGACCCGGGAGTCTTTTTCCACATCGATCCGCTCGCGCAACATGGCCACATTAGGCTCATCGAGGGAGGATAGCATTTCCTTTACGGCACCGAACCGCACGGACGCATCGGGGTTGGAAAGCCCGAAGCGCGCCACAGTTGTCCTCAGTACTTTTCGCAAACCGTTATTGGTGCCGATCTTGTTGAGAAGGTCCGCCGGGGCGGCGCCGGAGCTCTTTAATGACACTGGATCGATCAGTTCGATCGGATCCGTGTCAGCAGCCTTCGCAATAAAAACTTTCTGGTCGTCGTTGCGGAAGTAGAGACGATCGTCGAGGAACGCCGTGAGGACAGCTCTGACGCTCGAATGGCCCGTCTGGCTCAACCGCTCCGCGATATTCGCCTTGTCGGCGTACGACGCTTCGCGAAGCTCAGCGAGCAACGACTGGAACCTTTCGTCTTTGGACTGGGCTTGGGCGTGGAGTACATCCACGTCCAAGAGGGCGAGCAGAAGGAGAATCCACTGCCCGCGCAGAGTAAACTGTCTGATTACTTGTAGTTTTGCCCCGAACACTTTTTGGTGATTCTATTGTAATTTCCGCATTTTAGCGTCACCCAATCTGCGTCAATATCCTTGCTACCCGGCAAGTAATCGGACCAGGCGTCACCCGGAACGGTTCCCGCAGATTTCCAGACGACATTGAACTGGCCATTACCTTTGACCTCGCCGATGTACACGGGTTTAGTGATGTGATGATTCGGCAAAACCTTCGCGACACCGCCTGTCAGGTTCGGCGTCTCAAGCCCCGGCAGCGCGGCAATCACCTTCTCCACATCTGTCGCACCGGCTTTCTGAACGGCCTTCACCCACAGATTGAAGCCGATGTAGTGCGCTTCCATCGGATCGTTTGTTGTGCGCTTGGGGTTTTTGATGAAAGCGTGCCACTGATCGATGAATGTCTTGTTCGTCGGATTGTTAATGCTTTCGAAGTAGTTCCAAGCCGCCAGATGGCCGACCAGCGGTTTGGTGTCGACGCCGGACAGTTCTTCTTCTCCGACTGAGAAGGCGACGACTGGAATATCTTCTGCCGAAATCTTCTGATTGCCGAGTTCTTTGTAGAAGGGTACGTTGGCGTCGCCGTTGATCGTGGATACAACCGCCGTCTTCTTGCCGGCCGAGCCGAATCTTTTGATGGCGGCCACGCGAGTCTGCCAGTCCGAATGGCCGAATGGCGTGTAATTGATGGAAATATCTGCGTCCTGCACGCCTTTTGATTTCAGATAAGCCTCAAGGATCTTGTTGGTCGTGCGTGGGTACACATAGTCTGTTCCTTCTAGAACCCATCGCTTCACGCCGACTTCCTTCATCAAGTAGTCCACGGCAGGGATCGCTTGCTGGTTCGGCGCAGCACCCGTGTAAATAACATTCTTGGATGACTCCTCTCCCTCGTATTGAACCGGGTAGAAGAGCAGGCCGTTGTCCTTTTCAAACACTGGAAGCACCGACTTTCTGGAAACCGACGTCCAGCATCCGAATACGACTGCGACTTTGTCCTTCTCCAGCAACTGCGCCGCCTTCTCGGCGAAGAGCGGCCAGTCCGACGCCGGATCGACGACTACGGCTTCAAGTTTTTTGCCGAGCAATCCTCCCTTCTTGTTCTGTTGGTCGATCATCATCAGGATGGTGTCCTTCAGCGTGGTTTCGCTGATGGCCATAGTGCCCGACAGGGAATGCAGGATGCCCACTTTGATCGTGCCTCCGGTTTGGGCCGTGGTTACTTTCACGGGCGCCAGCCCGATAACCAGGAGCAGTGCCGCGATACAGAGACGTCTAAGCTTCATAAATCGACTCCTTGTGCGAGTTTGGAAATCATGAGTTACATCTGGATTTGGAGGCCGACTCCGATACGCCAGATATTCGGACTTGTTGCCGTGAAATTCGTCCTCTGGTAGAAGGACATGATTCGCGCATTGAAGTCCTTGATGACGTAATTGAAATTAACTTCTGTTGTTTTTTGATCGAATGGAACATCTGCGTTGGTTACACCCCTGCTGAAGCGGGCCTGCGCATACTTCCCGAGAATTTCGAACTTTCCCGGACCAGTGGGCTTCGGAAAGAGGTAGCTTGCAAGCGCGTAGGCGCCTTTGTCGGAGGTGTAGCGCGGACTGTACCCGCCCAGCCGGTCGTAGTTGGCAAACTCGCTCTCGAACGTAATTACGCTTCCGTCGGGAAGTTTCCGCTCGAGAAGGAAGTCCGCACTGACGGCCTTGTTGACGGGTTGTCCCGCTATCAGGGCGGATTGGGCCTGGACGGCTGCTCCGATCGCGAGCAGGTTCTTTCCGCCGTAGTAGGTTCCGTTCAGGTAATACCCTTTCTCCGGATCCCACAGATCGACCTGGACTCGAGCCGCGCCGATGACGTTCTTATTCCCTGTTGCGGTAGCACCATCGAATCCGCCGCCGGAGACTTTCAGTTTCCCGAAGTCACCCCAGTAGACGACGCCGTTATCGCGGCCCTGGAAGATGAAGGGATAACCATCCTGGATTCCATCGGAGAACACATTCCAGTGATGCGCGAAGTATGGCCCATAGAGGTCTGCACGGTCACTGGGCGGAAGAAGACGGCCAGCCCAGATATTGAACTTGGGCGACAACTCGATGCGCGCCACTGCGTCCAATATGCCAACTTTGTTTGTGGCGCCATCGTATTCCGTATTGAACATGAATTTGATGTTCTTCGCGGCGTCCCCGTTTACGTAAAGACGAACACTGTTAAGAAGGAGCTGGTCGGTGTTGGTACCGCCGCGAGGCTCGCTGTGTCCGAAGCTGGTTTGCAATCCCGCGCCAACCGTTACAGGACCAACTTCGGTCTGCGCCCATCCGGGTGTGGTCAAAGCAAGAAAGCTCGCCACGACGCCAGGAATCAACAGTTGCCCGATTCTTCGTCTAGGCATGGATTTCCCCTCGTTGAATGATTGTTTAAAGACGAAAAACTTGTGGAAACGCGGAGCCCCAAGCACGATGGATTCCAGGTTGGCGCAG
This sequence comes from Terriglobia bacterium, assembly GCA_035315305.1. Lineage (GTDB taxonomy): Bacteria > Acidobacteriota > Terriglobia > 20CM-2-55-15 > 20CM-2-55-15 > 20CM-2-55-15. The sequence goes on from DATFXZ010000773.1 coordinate 7,610, forward strand.
GCACGTTTTATTGGGCTTTTTGAAGAATTCGTGAACAGGCGCTTGCGGAATTGTTACAAAAACGTTGATTCTTGTCGTTTTGTCCGACAATTGTGTCGGGCCTCGCCCTAGGGATGAGGAAAATCTCAATTGATGGCAAACATAAATGTCGGATGCGTTGCTCATCATCGACGTGTTATACCTTGTGCGGCTTCTTACATCTCAGTAACTGCTATGCACCTGACCCCTCGCGAAGTTGATAAACTGATGATCTTCACCGCCGGAGAACTTGCGCGGAAAAGAAAAGGTCGCGGACTGAAGTTGAACTATCCGGAAGCAGTCGCATTGATTACATCGGAGTTGCTTGAAGAGATTCGGAACGGAAAGACGGTTGCTGAGTTGATGAGCCTCGGGACGAATATTCTCACCATCGATGATGTTATGGACGGTGTTCCCGAAATGATCTCGGAGATTCAGGTCGAGGGAACGTTTCCTGACGGCACGAAACTCGTCACCGTTCATGAGCCGATTCGCTTAAGAAGATGAGCTGCTGCGAACGCAAGCGCGACAGCGCGCAGCCATTATTTTAGATGATTCCTGGAGAATACTTTCTTAGAAGCGAACCCATCGAGGCCAACCGCGGCCGGGCCACGGCGCACATAGCCGTCACGAACTGCGGCGACCGTCCGATTCAGGTCGGTTCGCACTGCCATTTCTTTGAAGTGAACTCTGCTCTCGACTTCGATCGTGATGCTGCTTACGGAATGCGGTTGAATATCCCCGCCGGCACAGCCGTCCGGTTTGAGCCCGGTGACACAAAGGAGATCGACTTGGTTGCGCTCGGTGGGACCCGTACTGTTTACGGCATCAACGGTCGCGTCAACGGAAAGCTGAAAGCACGATGAAGATCAACAGGCGAACGTACGCGGACCATTTCGGTCCTACAACCGGAGACCGGGTGCGTCTCGGGGATACGGACCTCATCATCGAAATCGAATCGGACCGCACCGTATACGGCGACGAAGTGAAATTCGGCGGCGGTAAAGTGATTCGCGACGGAATGGGCCAGTCTTCCGAAGCCACACGCGCTGGCGGCGCCCCCGATCTCGTGATCACCAACGCGTTGATTCTCGACTACACCGGAATCTACAAGGCAGATGTGGCCATTCGTGACGGCCGGGTCTCCGGGATCGGCAAGGCGGGAAATCCCGGCATCATGGACGGGGTGAATCCCGGAATGGAAATCGGCGCGTCGACAGAGATACTTGCCGGCGAAGGCTGCATCCTTACCGCCGGCGGAATCGACACGCATATTCACTTCATTTCACCCAATCAGATTCCGGAAGCGTTTTACTCCGGCGTGACTACGCTGATCGGAGGCGGAACGGGACCCGCGACTGGAACCAATGCCACCACTTGCACGCCGGGTGCGTGGAACATCCGGCGGATGTATGAAGCGGCGGAAGCATTCCCTCTGAATTTCGGATTTCTAGGCAAGGGGAACTCCTCGCTTCCGGAATCGCTCCGCGAACAGATTCAGGCCGGCGCTCTCGGCCTGAAGCTGCACGAAGACTGGGGAACGACGCCGACTGCGATCGATCAGTGCCTGAGTGTCGCGGAAGAGTTTGACGTTCAGGTGGCGATCCATACAGACACGCTTAACGAAACCGGTTTCGTCGAGGACACGATTGCCGCGTTCAAGGATCGAACGATCCACACGTATCACACCGAAGGCGCCGGCGGCGGCCATGCTCCCGACATCCTCCGGGTTTGCGGCTTGCCGAATGTTCTGCCGTCGTCCACGAATCCGACGATGCCCTTCACGCGCAATACGATGGACGAGCACATCGATATGTTGATGGTTTGCCATCACCTGTCGCCGTCGATTCCGGAGGATGTCGCGTTTGCCGATTCCCGAATTCGCGCCGAAACCATCGGGGCCGAGGATGTCCTGCACGATCTGGGCGCGATCAGCATGATGTCGTCGGACTCCCAGGCGATGGGCAGGATCGGTGAGGTCATCTGCCGCACCTGGCAGACTGCGGACAAAATGAAACATCAGCGCGGCAAGCTGAAAGAAGACGCTGCGGATAACGACAATTTTCGAGTAAAGCGCTACGTGGCGAAGTACACGATCAATCCGGCGATCACGCATGGCATCAGCGATCATGTCGGCTCTTTGGAAGTGGGAAAGCTCGCCGACCTGGTTCTTTGGAAGCCGGCATTCTTTGGCGTCAAACCGGAAGTCGTGATTAAGTGCGGACTGATCGCCGGAGCATTGATGGGCGATGGCAACGCGTCGATTCCAACACCACAGCCGTGCATCTACCGGCCGATGTTTGGAAGTTACGGCCTGGCCACCAACGCGCTGGCGTTTCACTTTGTTTCCGCGTCCGGACTGGAAGGCGCCAATCTCAGAGAGCTTCGCCGTCCGTTTGCGGCCGTTCACGGATGCCGCAAACTTCGCAAAACCGACCTGAAGCTGAACGACGCCACACCCAACATCGAGGTCAATCCTGAAACGTACGAGGTTCGCGCAAACGGTGAGTTGTTGCACTCCGATCCCGTCGAAACGCTTCCGCTGGCGCAACGCTATTTTCTTTTTTGAACCGCATGACGATCGTCGAAAAAATCATCCGGCCGGCTGATATCGGTTCCGAATATGACGGCTACCTCAGAGACACGCTCACTCTCACCTGGCACGAACGGCGGAATGGGCACGGCCGTTGCAGGTCCGACTGCGGGCTGGAGTTTGCGATCTCGCTTCCGAACGGCGCCGTGTTGAAGGGAGACGACTGCATGATCCTCGAACCGGAACGGGCGATCGTTAAAATCAGCGAGGCGTCCGAGCCCGTATATATCCTGCGGCCCAGGACTCCGCAGGATTGGGCATATTTTGCATATCATGTCGGCAACCGGCACCAGGAGGTCATGATTGGTGAGACCGAACTGATCTTCCTTCAGAACCCGGCCGTGAGAAGCCTCCTCGAACAGTTGAATGCTCACTTTGAAACCGGCGAGCGCCCATTTACGGCTGCGCGGATAAACGTGGGGCATTTTCACTAACGCATGGCATTGGAATCGCTACGATTCATTCGTTCGTTGCAGATCGCAGACTCTTTCTTTCCCGTGGGGGCGTTCGCCTATTCCGACGGGCTCGAAACGGCCGCCGCCGTGGGGCGTGTCCGCGATGTTGTCTCTCTGAGTGCGTGGATGGAGCATTTTCTGGAAGGCGTGTTCGTGCCGTGCGAAGGTCTCGCTCTCGTAAAGTGCATGCTTGCGCTCAAGAGAAACGATCTCGATACGCTCCGCTGCGTGGACGAAGAACTGACGGCGATCCGTCCGGCTGCGGCCGTCCGTGCATCCAGCACGGGAATCGGGAAGCGGCTGCTTTCGCTTTACTCGTCAATGACTGATGGTGGGAACATTCCGTTGAAAGCCGTTACGCTGCCTTATGCGAATGCGGCGGCCGCCTACGCGCTCGTCTTCTTTGACTGCGGTATCGACGAGCGCGATAGCGTTCTCGCTTTTGGATATAACCGGTTGTCAGGGATTGTTTCGGCGGCCCTGCGATTGATTCCCATGGGGCAGCAGCAAGGACAAACTCTGCTCACCAGCAATCTGAACAGTCTTCCGGCTGCAGCCGACAGGATCCTCGAGATGAAAGACCATCCGTTGCGTTCCTTCAACCCCTTGCTCGATATTGAACAGATGAATCATCAATATATTTACAGCCGGCTGTTCAGGTCCTGATCATGCGGAAACCGGTAAAGATCGGCGTCGGCGGTCCGGTGGGGTCCGGCAAAACTGCGCTCTTGGATTGTCTGTGCAAAGCCATGCGCGACCACTATCAACTCGGAGTGGTCACAAACGATATCTTTACGAAGGAAGACATGGAATTCCTCGTTCGAAGCGAGGCCCTTCCTGTCAACCGCATCATCGGCGTGGAGACCGGCGGATGCCCTCACACCGCCATTCGCGAGGATGCGTCGATCAATTTCGACGCCATTGCCGAAATGCAGCAGCGATTTCCGAACCTCGACATCCTATTCCTTGAAAGTGGCGGCGATAACCTTGCCGCGAGTTTTAGTCCTGAACTGGTCGATGCTTCGATTTACGTCATCGATGTAGCTGGCGGCGATAAAGTGCCGCGCAAGGGCGGCCCCGGAATTACGCGCTCGGACCTGCTCGTCATAAATAAAACGGACCTTGCGCCGCACGTCGGCGCCGATCTAAACGTCATGGACCGTGATTCCAGGATCATGCGGGGGGCGAAGCCCTTCGTCTTTACCAATCTGAAGACTCGCGAGGGCGTGGATAAAGTCGTCGCCTGGATTCGACGGCAAGTCCTGTTCGAAAACTGAGTATGCGCGTTCCTCTGGCTGAAGTCGGGCGGCGCGGACGCCTGGAACTGACGTTCTCCCTGCAAAATGACCAGACTGTCCTTCGCCATTCCTATTGCGAAGTGCCGTTTAAGATCACGCGGCTTTTGAATTCGCAGGTACCCGCTGCGCATCTGATCTTGATGCATTCCACCGCGGGCATATTTGGCGGCGACGATCTGGAGTGTTCGATTCGAGTGGAGCGCGGAGCCAGCGTGAGGATCACACAACAATCCGCGACAAAGATCCATCCTTGCGCAGGTAGAGTCGCGCACCAGAATAATCACATCGTCGTCGAGAGCGGCGCGGAGTTGCAGTTCTTTCTCGAACCAGTGATTCCGTTTGCCGAGTCCTCACTGAAGCAGACAACGCGGATTGATGTCCAACCGGGAGGCCGCCTGATGTTATGGGAAGCCATCATGGCCGGACGCGTCGGCCGCGGAGAGCGTTGGCAGTTCAGCGAACTCGGCTCGGAAACCCGTTTCTATTCGGACAACGCCTTGCTATATCTTGACAGGTTTCAGTTGCCAAGCGGCTTCGAAAGTTCGCCGTGGGTAATGGGCGATTGCGCCTATGTGGGAACGGGGTTGTATGCCGGGCCGAACGCGCAACGCTTCGCCTCCGTGATGCATCTAAGCATGCCCGAGGCAGGCGTCGATTATCCGGTGGTGAACCTCGCCGTTATTCGCGTCGTCTCGTTTTCAGGCCCGAACTTTCAACGCTGCCGCGATATGTTTGCTGCCGTTGTCAGGACGTTGCTTTTGGGACCAGTTCCTTGATGACGGCCTTCGCTCAGAACAACGCATATCAATCGCGAATGGCCGAAATGAATGGTTGAGGATTTATTAGGTCCGTTTTCAGGGCCGTTTTGGGACGTTTCCGCGAGGGATTGTTGAACGTTCTCGCTCTGCTTGGGACCGATTGGGGCCGAGTCAGGTCTTAGGCGGACTTATCGAGCGCATCGAGGAACCGAACGGGGCCGATCATGTCCTTACCCCGCATATAGTGGAGACGGTCGTGGGGAATTGGGCTGCAATCTGGGGAACTCTAGGAGCCGTGGGGATGCTGGTGCTTCTTTGGGTACGTTCGCCTCGCCTTGTGTATCTTACAAACCTCCCTGCACTTTTGGTGACGGCCTTATTAGTTCCGATTAATGGAGGTGCTTTCAAGTTCTACGCCTAGCTGGTCCTAAGCAGCGGGATTCAGTGGGCCGTGATCGGCCTACTCGTTCGGACGATCCTTCAGAAGATTTCAAGTGAGTGGCGACCGCCGCAGACTCCTAACTCTCCATCCAATCTCAAGGGTTCATTTGTCGAAGGAGGAGCGGGCGAGAGGGAGGCTCCGCCGCCTTCGGCCAGCCTGAGTTGATGAGGCGTTCTGACGAATACAGGGGAGACCATCATTCTGATTGCCGTCGTCCTATTTCTGATGGCTGCGGTAATCGTCATTGTTCTTGAAATCAGGGACCTGTCGTCCGCAATTAATCGATCCGAGCTTGTCAGTGAATATCGGAGAATCATGCCGGAGTCTTCTCAAGCCGGTATTCGTGATGTAGACCACCCAGAATTGAAACCGACACAATGTAGCAGCCTTTTGGAATGTGATGTCGTTCGATTTGAAGCTCGGCCTTCGGCGAACTCTGATCTGGTGTGCCCGGTCCGAGGCTGGAATGTGGTCGTCCCCGATTGTAATGGCTGGTCCAGGATTTAAACGTCTGTCGGACGTGGGTTTCGTTGAGTGGAATCATAAAATCGAAACATTCTCGACGTGCACTGCCGATCAGACGCTCGCAAAATGCATTCGCTTGGGGCGACTTATACGGAGTCTTCAGCACAGTCAGCCCAAGCGACTTCAGCGACTGATCCAAGTCTTGAGAATAGATACGGTCACGATCATGGATAACGAATCGGTATCCTTCCTCACCG
>DATFXZ010000774.1:0-4873 GCA_035315305.1 Terriglobia bacterium
CCAGCAGCATCGTCGGGTCGTCCCCGAATTGAGGTTCCGGGTGGCTCGCAATCGGAGACCACGTATCCGTGAGTGGATCATACATCTCGCCCGTGTTGGTAAAGTTTGCCGGCAACCCAAAACCGCTATATTCCCCACCCAGTAGCCAGACTTTTCCGCTCGTTAGCATGTTCGAGCCGTAATACAACCGAGGGATACTCATGGAAGCCAAATTCGACCATGCTCCATTGATATAACTTCCAGTGCTGTTCGGCGTCAGCCGCATCCAGTTATTGCCTGGGTTATGTCCTTGCACCATAACAGTGCCGTCGGTCAGGAGGATCATAGTGCCCGCAGAATCGGGAGAGAGAAAAGTCAGACGATTCCAAGTTGCGGCCTGTCCCGAAACCGACCAAGCCAACAGCGCGACAACGCTGAGTGTGATGTAAAGACCCAACATTCGTTTCCGTGTATTGCAGCGCACGATAGTACCTCCTAGATGGTTCCGAAAGATCGCCGATGTGCTCTCTACGACGCGGCTATGTCAGTCAACGCAGTCGAGTGTCCTGAAGAGAGCACTAGCGGTGATGCTCAGTTTTGTGTTTGACAATAAGAGAGGAATTTCTCGCTGAAAAATACATCAAAAAAACATTGTCGAGGAGATCCTATTTTGTTCGGTTCTGGCGTGTCATTCACAGGTATCGTGCTAGTATCCCACCACTAACAGTGAACAAATATTTCCGATATGTTTGAACGATTCACAGAAAGAGCACGCCGAGTGATCTTCTTCGCCCGCTATGAAGCCGCCCAGTTCGGCAGCACGACCATCGAAACCGAGCACCTCTTGTTGGGGTTGATTCGCGGAGACGAGAACCTGACCGATCGTTTTCTTGGAGATCACTCTTCGATCGAAAGCATCCGAAAGGAGATCGAAGGCCGAATCACAATCTGTCAGAAAGTTTCGATCGCCCTCGACTTGCCGATGTCGAATGAGTGCAAGCGCATTCTTGCCTATGCGGCCGAAGAGACGGAGCGCCTGAACCACCGGCACACTGGAACCGGACAGCTGTTGTTGGGAATCCTTCGTGAAGAAAAATGCATGGCAGCCCAAGTCCTTCAACAATACGGACTCCGCCTCAACGCGATCCGTGAGGAATTGGCTCGCTCTCCGATGCCGGTAGAGCGTATCGCCCATGAGATGGAGTCGGAACTGTCCAAGTCCGGTCCTGTACGCGATGCCGATACGGCGAAGCGAATTGCGGAGGCGTTGTGGATACCGAAGTATGGTGCGGATACAGTCGCAAGCCAAGCACCGTTGCAGGCAGAACTAAAGTTCTACGTTTGGATTGTGACTGGTTCGTCATCGACCGGGCCGCCATTGTACGCCTTCATTTTTCAGCCAGACGGCCGTATCTTGTCCTCGGGTCAATGGCTGACCGGGTCTTCTGATCCAGTCGACTAGTTTCTCGTCAGGCAGGTTCAAGGATTTCAATAACGCCGTTTCACGATTTCTTATTGATTGAGTCTCGCCTGGACGACGGCGGCCTCGAAATCCCGCTGAACCGCATTGACTGAGTTATGGATCATTAGGATCGTGACGAGTTGTTGCTTCGGATTGAATCCATACCTGAGAGCCGTAGGCACCTAACCAACCGAAGCTGCAGTCGGGGATCTGCCAGCCCGCTTCCTGCGTGTCCTGCACGATCGCAACGAGATATCCGAATCCGAGCCCGCGTTTCGGAAAACCCAATTTTCCGTTGCGACGATCCGAATGCCGACGTTCTTCGGTCGGCCTTCGTCGTCCTCGTTGTTGAAGGGGATGAGATGGTCGATCATAATCCGCAGATGACCTTTCGCAGTGTGGTAAAGGATCTAGTGCCGCCATTGCTCGTGCGGATGCTTAGGCCGCCGGTTCCAGATCAGTCTCAATACCATGAGTTTTCCGACCCCTATCCTTCATGGGCGGCGGCCTCTGCTGCAGCGGAAGGATACGGCGCCCGGCAGATTCTTGCGAAGGTGAGAGACGCAGCGCTTAAAGTGAAGCGCGGAGAGTTCGCGTACGAGCAGGATTCGATCCTCAGTTCGGTCCCATCGTTCAAATGGGAGATGCTTGCTTGCCTGATGTCGGCGATGGCAAGCTCATCGCGGCGGCCGGCTCATGTCATCGACTTCGGCGGCTCGCTCGGCAGCCTGTACTATCGTCATCGACCGTTTATCGGCGAGACTCATTGGTCGATTGTTGAGCAACCTACATTCGTCGATTGCGGCAACCGCGAATTCGCCGACGAGCGTTTGAAATTTTACCCTTCGTTGACGCTTGCCCTGGAGCGAGGACCAGCCGATGTCATCTTATGCGCCGGCGTCCTGCAGATTATCGAGCAACCCTTCGAACTTTTGCGGGCCGCGGCCAAGGCGCGAATTCCATTTCTGCTGATCGATCGTTTGCCGCTCTATGACGTACCCGCTGATGCGATCGTGGTCCTGAGAGTGAAGGAAACCATCTACAAAGCGGACCTTCCTTACCATCGGTTCTCCAAAGATCAATTTGAACGTCAATTAACCGGAACCGGCTGGGAAGTTATGCTGCGCTATGAAAACGAAAAACGGTTCGGCTTGTTCTGCAGGCTACTGGCTTAGCCTGGCGAATTCTCCGTTCCACAAGCGCTGCCGGCCAATAGCCAAACACGGTCACTCGATTTGCTTCCGCTCACAGAGCAGGAGTTTCCTGGGTTCTGGGAACGATGGAAATGTCTGCCGGAGCTGAAAGCGGTGCTCCAGCGCTCGCACAAATTCAGACTCTGTGTACCAATCATAGGGCCGTTGCGCCCAGTATTTTCCAGCTGTCTCATCCTCGCAAGGGATAAACTCCACCAACAGCCACTTCTTGGAGAACGCACCCAAGCCCGCAACGATTTGGTCAAAAGAGAGTTGTGATCCAAAAACCAACTTATGAATGGCGCCAAGGCACATCACCATGTCTGAACGGAATCTTTGCGTCGCTGCCTTGAACCAATTATTTGCGACTCCGCGAGCAGGAGACGGATCGCAAAAGTCCATTACAATCGGATGAATGTCGCGATCGCCGTCACGCGCCTTAAGATAAAGCTCGCTCATTGCTTCCGGAAGAACATCCGAAGACACCGCTCGAATTCCCATGGATTCCGCCAGGAGAGAGTACCATCCGCGGTTTGAGCAAACATCGAACAGCGATTTTGGTGATACCTTGCCAAAAAGCTGTTTCACATTGTGTTGCTTTGGATTCCAATCATTAAATTGCTCATTGCTTCGCCCATGTTTCCAGTCGTCGGCCTTGGGTAATGCCACTTCTGAAAGCGATCTCCTCAGTTGATCGATTTTGGTTCGCAGGTCAAACACGTCCAACCTAGGAGCCAACTCCAACCTAACACTTCGGAGCCTCCGAAGATGCCTCTTGGCGGGTTCTGGAAGCCTCCTCAATCCGGAACCCAACAACGTTTTGGCCGCGCTAAAAAGCGCCAGGGATTGCCCGAGTTCACGGGATCCCAACAACAATCGCGCGTCTCCATATCGAACTCCGTTGTTGTAATCGCCGAAAAAATAAATCACGTAGCGCCACAGGCCCTTCTTGGCGAGTCGGAGGGGCCAAAGATAGTACCGGTTAAATTCATCAAGAAACTGCTTACTGCCCGCGGAAGAGCATGGGACGATCGATCCAAAATCCACAAAAACTGGACGCGTACGCCGAAACAACACGTTCCAGGGATTAATGTCTATCACCATGTACTTTTGGTTCAGGAGAATCTCTGAAAGATCCAGTACGGTCATTCCGGCGGCCCGCAACGCCTCAGGGGACCATTCCGTCGGGTAAGTGATCGTCGGAATCTTTTCGTGTTTCAAGATCAGGGGATACTCGTCACACGAGTAATCGGAGATCTCTGTCGGAACAAAAAGGTCCTGAGCGATGATCGTGTCGAGAACTCGTTTATCAAATAATTCGCGAACCCTCGATTCGTATGCCGGACCAATCCCTCGGAGAAGAGCGCCATTGTATTCAAAGAGCCGTAGTGAAGTGTTTGAGTACGACAACGGGTGCGAATGCGATGGTCCGAGGCTTATATGCTTCATTTCAATCTTTTGTGCGATTTGAAATGCAGTCTATTTGCGTGACCCACTTTAATTGCACGAAAGACAGAACCAAAATGAGGTGTTCTCAACCTTCCATTGATCCTTCTCTTTTACCTCATTAATCGTAAATCGGCCGCCATCGATGGGACTGTTGTGCTGCTCCCTGGCGGCTCTGCCGGTCAACGCAGTCGAATGTCCTCGAAGAGAGTGCCCACAGATGTTCGGTCTTGAGGCTTATGACATTAAGAGAGGAATTGCTGCCTGAAAAATACACGAGATCCGCGTGTGGGCGTCTGGTGCGGTACGGGGAAAGTAGTGAATAGCAATATTCAGTTTCCTTCAACGGGCAGGCGCCTCGCTAACTCGCGGAATATGAGCGCCGGTGGGCATCGCGTGAATACGAGAGACCCAATGGTCCCGCATTGTCGCAAGACGTCTTTCACCTAGACAGGCGACGCGTCGGCTGAAGAAGTCGCCGACATTTCCGGTAGAGAATACCGACCAAACCGGGATACTAAATTCCATCTCGACGGTCAAAAGCTAACCGTTCAAGACCTGGCTCAGCTAAAACGTCGCTTTCAGCAGCATCAGCAGCAGGGCAGAAGAAACCTGCGCTGTGGTGACATTGCAATGACCGTAAGCCGGCGCCGGAATTTCCGTTAGTTCGGCCGAACTGTTGTTTGCCTGGACCTTGGCAGCGTACAGCAACTCCTGCCGGAATGGCACGATCGGATCAGCGGTCGTGTGGAGCGTGACCAGTGGATCGTGCAGTATGCCCGTCGTCTCGTAA
>DATFXZ010000775.1:0-8337 GCA_035315305.1 Terriglobia bacterium
GAAATGTTCGAATTTTACTCGCGGCACTTCATTCCCAAGATGCCCGCAGATACGCAGATTACGCCCGTCTGCCGGACCGTTGGGCAGGGGCGGATCGTCGATGAGATGATCTTTAAATTTACCCACGACACGGAAATGGACTGGATGCTTCCCGGTGTTCCTCCGACGGGCAGGCGAGTCGAGGTCCCTTTGGTTGTTGTCGTCCAGCTGAGAGGAGAAGAGATCGTCTGCGAACGTATCTATTGGGATCAGGCATCTGTCCTCACCCAACTAGGTTTGATCGATTCGTCGCATCTGCCTGTCGCGGGAGTAGAGTCTGCTCGCAAGGTGCTCGACGGCACTCTCCCATCGAACGAGTTAATTCGCCGGGCGCACTCATAACTCATAACAGATTTGTATTGACACATTCCGTCGGCCGCCGGTACAAACACGCTAAATCCGATCTTGCGCGGGGGTAGTTTGGTCATGACACAACGAGTTCTGGGATTTGCCGTGATCTTGCTGATTGCGGGATCAACATCGGCGTTTGGCCAGGCGACGCCGCCGGCCGGTGAGAGAGGACAGCGGGGCCCAACGTTTACCACAAACGGAAACGGAGGCATTGTCGATGCCCCTGCACAGCCCGGTCAGCGAGGCCAGCGTGGCCAAGCCGGACCGCCACGTCCCGCTCCGCGAGGGCCCGATGGTCGTGTGATTCTGAACCAGCCTCCCGGCGAACCAGGACTATGGATCGGCGGCATCACGAATTTAACCAAAGCCGATGGCTCACCTATTAATGTCCCGTATCAGCCCTGGGCGCAAGCTGTCGCACAAGACCGGCGACAGAACGCTTTTGAGCCGCATACGCGTTGCAAGCCGTCCGGAGGGCCACGGCAGTTTCTCACTCCATACGGTGTCGAATTTCTTGAACTGCCGGAGCTTCAACGCATGTTCATCTTCGATATTGGGGGCCCGCATACGTTCCGCATCATTTACATGGATGGAAGGCCACATCCCAAAGATTTTCCGAATGACTATTACGGGCACAACGTCGGTCATTGGGAAGGCGACACACTCGTCATCGATTCCGTTGGTTACAACGAAAAATTTTGGTTCGACCGGGGTACGCATCCGCATACGGAGAAACTTCACATGATCGAGCGCATAACGCGTGTCGACATGAATAACATCCGATACGAAGTGACGATCGACGATCCCGGTGCTTACACATCGCAATGGTCCGGCCAGTTCAACCTCCGCTACGTTCCAGGCGATGAGCTGTTCGAATACATCTGCCAGGACAACAATTTCGCTCCTCAGTTGATGTTGGGAGTACTTGAATCGGTCGATCGCAGCAGTCCTATTGTTCCGTGAAAAACTGAGCCACCGGATGGACCTGTTCGGTCCACTGCACGTGTCACCTTAAACACTCATAAGGGAGAATGAGGTGACTTTTTCGCGAACCGGTTCCTGGATCGGTGTTTGTTCCAATTCCACTGAACAGGTGGTTGAGGTAGGTTCGTGAGCACTGTTACCGAGCCTGTCCTAACCACCTCGAACCCTGAAGTCGTAGCGGAACGCCGTCGTGCGCTCCGCGCGCTGATGCGGAATCCACTGATTCCAGCCGCGGGAGAAACCGCCAAGGAATATAACCTTGTTCGTCGCCATTCCGTGTGGCTGAAATATTGGCTGGTGAAGTTTCCGGCATGGGAACTTCATATCGATAAAGAAGTGGCGAGGCTGCGCAAGACTCCGCCCGATCTGGCGGATGAGACCAGAGGCGCAGTTGATGCCACCAGCGGCACTGCATTTTCGAGACGCCGATATGCGTTGCTCTGTTTGGCGCTCGCCGCACTGGAGAAATCCGAACGGCAGACGACGCTAGGGAAGATCGCCGAGACGATCGTGGAATTCGTCGCCGCTGATCGTGAATTACAGACCGCCGGCCTGGTCTTCGACATCTCCAGTTACGATCAGCGGCGCGATCTCGTGCATGCGGTCAGGCTGTTGCTGGATTCCGGTCTATTGCGCCGCATCCACGGTGACGAACAACAGTTTCTGAATCGAACTGGCGTGCGGGACGCCTTATACGAGATCAATCGTCCCGTCCTAGCCGTCATGTTGAATGTGTCGCGGAGCCCTTCAGCCCTAGAGGCAGCGGCAAGAGCAGGGACGAGAGGGCTGCCCCCTCGTCCCTTGGACACAAGGACAAGGGGTTTGGCACTTATCGACAATCCGGTGCCGGCAACTGAGGACGACCGTAACCGCTGGATCCGATCACGCCTGGTCCGGACATTACTTGAAGAACCCATTCTTTATTTCCGCGAGTTGAATAGCGAGGAGCGGGCCTACCTCCAGCGGCAGCGCGGATATCTGCTTCGGCAACTTCGGGAGGCCACCGGGCTCATGCCGGAAGTTCGCAGTGAAGGCGTTGCGATGGTCGACGATTCCGGCGACCTCACCGATCTCAGGCTGCCGGAGGAAGGCACCGACGGTCACGTCGGATTGCTTCTGGCGACCTGGCTTGCGCAATGTGCAAGAAGGAGTCGAGACGCGGCTATTCCATTCTCGGCGATTGAACAACATATCCGGGATCTCATTCGTATTCACGGTTCGAAGTGGCGCAAAGCCGTGAGCGAAGCCGGCGCCGAAACGCGACTTGCGGAGGCAGCGCTACAACGCCTTCGCGGGCTTCGCCTCATTCGAATTACGGCGGAGGGAGTGATTCCGCTTCCTGCCGTTGGTCGTTATGCGGTTTCGGATGCGTCAGGTTGAACTGCAACGTTTTTGATAAGCAATAAGCAGGAGTAGGTTCCACTATGCACAGCAATAACACACCGTCCATGCCGGACCCACAACGAGAGAGGTGGCAGCCGTTGCGCAGCGGCTTTCTAAACCTCTACCGATACGACCGTGAGGAGTTCCATTACGAAAACGGCCGCTTGTTACTGAGGGGGAACAACGGTACTGGCAAGTCTCGCGTTCTAGCATTGCAACTCCCGTTTCTACTCGATGGCGAAGTTATCCCTCAGCGCCTGGAACCGGATGCAGATCCCGCGAAGAAAGTGGAGTGGAACCTTCTGATGGGTCGGTATCCCGACAGAACCGGTTACACCTGGATCGAATTTGGCCGGTGCGATACCGGTGGCAAGAAACACTTCATGACGCTCGGATGCGGTCTCAACGCCGCGGAAGACCAGAGCGGCGTGCGTCGGTGGTTTTTCATGACGACCCAAAGGATGGGCACGGACCTCGAGCTTGCGAATGATGCGAATCAAGTGCTTGGCAAAGATCGTTTACGAGAAAGAATCGGCGACGCCGGAGAGGTATTCGAGGATGTGGGAACCTATCGACAGGCGGTAAACGATGCGTTATTCCGACTCGACGATTATCGCTATGCCAGCTTGATGAACCTTCTGATTCAACTTCGGCGTCCTCAACTGACCCGTCAGCTCGATGAAACTGAGCTGTCGGGAGCGCTCAGCGAGGCCCTGCCGCCGGTCTCGGCGGCAGTTATCGCGACTGTTGCGGAAGCTTTCCGGAATCTCGAATCGGACCGTAACCAATTGGAATCCTTCAAGACCGCCCTGGCCGCAGTCGAGCGATTTCTAAATGGGTACCGCCACTATGCCGAAGTCGCAGCCAAGAGGCGAGTCGATCGGGTTCGAGGCGCCCATTACGAATACGAAGCCTGGATGAAAGAGACTTTGATTTCCGAGACGGAATGCGATCAATCGTTGGCGGAACTCGCCAGATTAAAAAGTGAACTGCAGCATCTTTCTGTCGAACAACAGGCACTTCAGTCTGAAATAGCTGCCCTCGAAGAAAGCCCGCACATGAAAGATGGCTACGCCCTCGACCGTGCCCATCATGAAGCGAAGGAAAAGCGGCAAGAGGCCGAGGCGGCTGCTCGCGAATTAGCAGACGCTGTGCAGGCACGGAAAACCCGTTCCGACGAACACCTGAAAGTGAAAAGTACGCTCGAACAACTTCAAGGCCGGCTGAGGGCCGCAGGGGATGCGGCTGGTCGAGCTGCATTTTCCCCAGGCTTGGAGAGCGTACATCGAGAATTCCTCGAACCACTCGAAATCGTCGATGCTGTGGACGAATTTCGATTGAAGAAGGCACGAGAAGCGGTCGAGTCCGCAATTCAAACCCAAACCGGAAAGATCGAGCATGTCCGTATGCTGAATGAGCGGATCGCAGCCGCACGTAGCGAACTGCAACAGGCCGGCGCTCGTAGAGACCAGCTGTCCGGCTTGCTCGATGATGCCCGCGAGCGCTTGAGCGCGGCGCGGCAGGAGCACAACTCCGCCGGCACTTCTTTTCTTACAGCTGCAGGCGACTGGAAGGCGAGCCTCAGAGAACTGGCGTCGTCATTTGATGAAGAATTCTGGAGAACACTGACTGAATGGTGTGAGAGACCTCAATTCTCGAGTGCTTTGAACCCGGCGATTCGCAAGGCAGTTGAAGAACTCACCAGGAATTTGCCGGAAGATCGTGCCGTCTCGCAACAGCTCCAAAAGACGCAAACGAGCGCGTTGAGCCAGCTCAAGCAACAGCGCGAGCGGATCGCTTTTGGCGAACCCGGACCCGCACTCTGGGCTGGTGCGCGAGCTGAGGGTGTTCGAAGCGCTCGCGATGGAGCGCCACTGTGGCTGCTGTGCGATTTTGCCGATGACATTGATATGGCTTCACGCGCCAACATTGAAGCCGCCCTTGAAGCCATGGGCATGCTGAATGCATGGGTGATGCCCTCGGGCGAATTTCTGGATCCCAACAGTAACGATGTCGTGCTCGTCACCGGAACAAGTTCGTTACCGGCCGAAGATGGTCACCTTGGAACGATGCTTGTCCCCTCTACCATCTTGCTGGATGCGAAATGCCAAATCCCCTTGTACGTCGTCACCGATCTCCTTCGACAAATTGGTGCGAAGCCCGACGCAGCCCATACGTGGATCACTCCGGACGGGCGATGGCAGAACGGTCCGATGTGTGGAACTTCGAGTAAGCCGGCCGCGGAATACATTGGCCGCGCGGCACAAGAGAAGTCGCGGCAGAGGCGTCTTGCGGAGTTGGACAGAGCAATCGATGACGCCGAGATGCAACTCGAGTCGCTGGCAACGTCCGTTGAGGAACTGAACCAGCGAGCCGAAGCGATTCACAGGGAAGCAGACACGGCTCCGGTCGACGATGCTGTGCGTGCCGCTTACATACAGGCTGTAGCGGTTGCTCGCGAGGTGGAAGGTTTGCAAACTCGTCTGGTCGAAGCGGAACAACACGCTGAGATGAAGCAATCCTTCCTGGATGAAACAAGAGAGAACCGCGATCGTGCGGCCGTGGACCTCGGGATTTCGAAATGGATTGATAACCTGGATGCCCTCGCTGCCGGAGTTTCTAATTATCGTCTTGCACTCTCTTCTTTATGGCCGGCCATGGAAGCCTTAATCCACGTGCACAGCTCCAGCGAAAGAACTTGGAGACAGGTCGAAGAGGCGGGAGCTCGCGAACGCCGGCAGAAAGACATTGCTGACCGGCTGGAAAAGGCCGCCATTTCGGCGGAAGTCGTTTACGACACTCTTCGGCAGGCGTTGAGTGTCGATGCCGGTCAGATTTTCCAGCGGCTTGAACAAGCGCGGAAGCGACTCGATGACTTGCGCAATCAAGATAAAGAGATGCGACTCCGGCATCACCATACGGAATTGGCAGTTACGCGCGTGGACGAACGCCTTCGCAATCGGACAGAGATGTTGAATGGTCAAACGGACCGGCGGGATACCGCTGCGGCGTCGCTTCGCGCGTTCGCGTGCTCGAAGCTGCTGCATCTTGCTGTTCCCGGAATCGCTGATGACGATGCGCGCACGTGGTCTACAGCTCGCACCGTGGAAATCGTATTCGATGTAACTTCTAAGTTGGAGTCCATTGAATCCGGCGATCCGATCTGGGAACATCTTCAGAGATCCGTACCGTCGCAGTTCAATGAATTGATGCGAACGCTTTCCGCTCAAAGTTGCCAACCATCCGCAACATTTTGCGACGACGTCTTCGTTGCGACTGCGCTGTTTTCAGGTCGCGAGTGCACGATGGAGGAACTACGGCAGGCTTTGTTTGATGAAGTGGCCACACGGCAGTTGTTGCTGGATGCTCGGGAAAAGGAAATTCTGGAGAATCATCTCGCCGGCGAAGTCTCGGGCCACCTGCACGGCCTACTCAATGAGGCCGAGGAACAGGTTCAACAAATGAATGTCGAGCTTGATACGTGTCCAATGAGTACCGGTATGAAATTGCGATTTGTGTGGCGGCCTGCTGAAGACGGTCCGATAGGATTGACTGAAGTCAGACGGCGCCTGATGCGATCCACCGACACCTGGTCCGCGGCAGATTGTCGAATGCTGGGATCTTTTCTCCAACAACAGATTCAGGCAGTGTGCTCTCAAACCGAGAGCGGAACCTGGCAGGAGTCGCTTGCTGAGGCTCTCGATTACCGGAAATGGCACCGCTTTGGTATTGAGCGATATCAAGATGGTGTCTGGAAACGGCTCACACGAAGAACCCACGGAACCGGGTCCGGCGGCGAAAAAGCTGTTGCCTTGACACTGCCTCATTTTGCTGCAGCAGCTGCGTTCTACCGGACCGCAGATCCGCTCGCGCCCAGGCTCATCTTGTTGGATGAAGCTTTCGTGGGTATCGACGCGGATATGCGCGCTAAATGCATGGGTCTCATCCACGCATTCGATTTGGATTTCATGATGACGAGCGAGCGTGAGTGGGGCTGCTATCAAACTCTTCCCGGTATCGCCATTTATCAACTCTTCACTCGACCCGGAATCGATGCGATCGGTTTGACCCGCTGGGTTTGGAACGGACACCAGCGAGTCCTGAAACAAGACCTGACGAGTGATGAAGACGTTGCGGCGATGGTTGCGAGTAAGGGCTGATAGACGTTTTGAGTTGTGAGTTCTGAGTAAAACGGGTCTGACTCAAAACTCACTACTCACAACTCAAGACTCAAAACTCACAACTCAAAACGTCTTTGTGATGACCCCGATAAAACGGGCGCTTAGAACCTGAAGTGAGGTCCGAATTTAACGCTCAGGTTGTGATGCGCACCGTCGCTAAAATAAATGAAATCGCCGGCATCTAAGCGCAGGCCGACGTGCCCTACATAAAATTCCGCTCCAGCGCCAGGATAAAACGCCCCGTGGGTACTGCTGTCGCCGAACTTGCCGATCGAGTTTGCAAAGCTATTTAGATCCGAGCCCGCCGGTACACCAAGTCGGATGAAACCACCTTGAACGGTTCCGAAAATCCTCGCGTGCTCGGTTCCACCGGTAAATTTCGGCCCGAACAAGCCGTGCAGAAGAGTTAACGATGAACGCGTTATGGTCGCGCCCGTTCTCGTGTTGAAACTTTGCTCGAAGTCGTATGTCATCTGCCCTTCCAGCTGCACGCGCGGCGCGACGTTGAATCCGATACGACCGCCGATACCTTCAAAATTCCTGTCATTCCCCTCGCTTAGTCGAAAGTAGTCTCCGAATACGCCGATCTCTCCATGATCGTGTTCCTGAGCAAGCAACGAGGGTGCGCCCAGGACTAACAATGTCAAAACAACAGATCCAATTGCCATTTGCTTCATAAAGGATTTCCTCCAGATGATAGGCAAAGGCGGCAGGTTAATCGCCAAACCAGTAAATTCCGAAGATGATTTAACGTAGTTTTGTATGCATGGCGGAACTCGTCTGCCTACAAGTGGAACGATTGTTCACTCGAGTGGAATGCAGCACCCGTATTTTTCCGGATTGCACGTGAAGGAGCCTATCGATACATTCGCAACTCAACTGAGAAGATCGAATGTTTACACGCGAAGGAGCATCGCGCGGGACTAAGACAACCGTGGCCGTCAGAGAACATCTGCACAACCGGATGGAAACCTTCCTTGCCGGGCAGAATCTTATACTCGAAAAAATTGCATCTGGGGCTGACCTTCCTGAAGTACTGGCGAGTCTGCTTCGGTTGATCGAATCGCAAAGCGCCGGAATGCTTTGTTCGATCCTGTTGCTTGATGAGGATGGCCTACACCTGCGCCACGGCGCCGCCCCAAGCCTGCCTGAGTCGTACATCAAAGCTATTGACGGTTCAGCTATTGGCCCGAGAGCGGGCTCATGTGGAACTGCAGTTTACTTTGGGAAGCCGGTCGTCGTTACGGACATCCTCACGGACGCGCTTTGGGACGATTACCGTGACTTAGCTGTGAAACACGGACTACGGGCATGCTGGTCCACCCCAATCTTGTTGCACACCGGGCAAGTATCGGGCACGTTCGCTATGTACTATCGCGTGCCCCGGGAACCCAGCCCG
>DATFXZ010000776.1:0-7344 GCA_035315305.1 Terriglobia bacterium
GATCGGCGCATTACGCAGCTCAAGAAGGGAATCCTGGAGTTAGCAGTCATGGGGGCTCTCTACCATGAACGCCACTACGGTTATTCCCTCGTCCGAGTTCTTACCGAAGACGGATCGATATCGCTGAAGGAAGGAACTATCTATCCTATTTTGGCTCGACTGGATCGGGATGGCCTGGTCCGCTCGGAGTGGGTGGAGTCCGTTCAAGGGCCTCCGCGCAAGTACTACGCTCTGACCTCGGCAGGCCGCCAGCTCTTTGCAGACTTACGTCAGGAGTTCGACGTTTTGGTGTCCTTGGTTAAGCGGGAATGGACCGGGCGTGAAGACAGCGAGACTACGCAACGGAAACTTCTTCTCCGAAAGAGGTGAAGGATGAACGATTACCCTGATGTCGTGGCAAAAATTGTTGACGATTATTTGGACCGCCTGCGCTTGCGGCTGCGGCGCATACCGGCTCGTGAACAGAACGAGTTTCTGAAGGAAATCCAGTCTCACATCTTTGAGGCTTATCGTCGAAGCACCGATCAAGACGAGACGGAAAGAATCCTTGCTGTCCTGCGCAAGCTCGGCGAACCCGGGGAAGTAGTGTCGGATCGATTACCTGAGACGATGGTACGTTCGGGAATCCGGCAGATTCTGCCGCTGCATGTGGTCGGCGGGATCCTGATCGCGTTGTTCGGAGTGCCGCTAGGGTTTGGAGGCGCGGCGGTTCTTGTTGGCGTTCTGACGGCGCTCGTCGGGGCCGCGGTGGGATATTTCGCGGTCGCGGCAAGTCTCTTGTTGGTAAGCGGAACGCTGGGGTCGCTCGGGCTTGTTCGAGTTTACCAACCCGCGTTGTGGGACGTCCTGGTGGCGCGCGGCATCATTGAGCCTCCGCCCAGCGAACTGTTTGAGGTGTTGTCTCCTTCGAGTCAGGCTTTCGTGATGATTATGCTAGCGTGCGTGTTTGCGGCCGTCGGGATCGCCATGCTCTGGCTGGGAAAATATCTGATTCGCGGACTGCGGTTCCTGTTCGGCATGGTCTGCGATTGGATCCGCCAGTGGGCCCAAAGTGCACGGCAAGCGGTTCGCCGGCAGTGGTCGCCACACGAGTCCGAATCCGGTAAGGCAGCATTGCGAGCAGTTCGAGAGCCGCTCGCGTGAGTGAAAAGCGTTGTCAGTGTTTCCGCAATTGAGAGTCTGCTGCGGTTAGCGGCCGAAGATCCGCTGGAATAGAGAAGCCTTCGCTTTCATGAGGATTTCGAGTTCGCCTCCGTCGAAGAAGATTCCACCACAATCCCGTGAACTGCAGCGGTCCACAAGCACGACTCCTGCATATTTTTCCTCCTTGAGAGGGGAGCCGCACTTCGGGCAGCGCATCCAATACTCTTCCTTCTTATTCTCCGATGCCAGTTTGGCCCTTTTCGCTTCAGCTTGCTCACGCAGTTTGGCGATGCGTTCCCGATCCTTTTGGTAGAAATATTCGTCTTCTTTGCTGTAGCCCTGTTTTTTCAAATCTTCTTTCATCGTGCATTCAACGTAACACTCCATAAAGAACAGGGTCAACGGGCCGCTCCGCCCTCGAAAGTTGTATCTTGTTGTTATGCGTCCCGTTTCAGTTAGACCAGCGAGGTTTCCGCAGCACCGTCTGGCTTGGCTTGTTGCGATAGCAGCAGACGCCATTCAGATCGTCGGGCTGCCCTATTTCGTCGAAGGGGTTCTGTCGCCGGTGGACACGTTGCTTGATGTTGTCGTCGCGGTGATTCTGACGCGGTTGTTAGGCTGGCATTGGGCCTTTCTGCCTGGGCTCGTCTCGGAATTGATTCCTGGCCTGGATTTATTTCCCACCTGGACCGCCGCAGTTTTCTACGTGACCAGCCGGAGAGTACTGCAGGATCGCGCGTCGAAATAGTCGAAGCAGCCTCCGCAGCCATCACTCAACTATCAAAAGCGAGATGACTTGGCAAAATGCTGCAGTGCTTCCGTTTCGTTTTTATAAATCGCAAAGACAGTATCGAGCTTCGTAAATTGCAGTACGTCCCGGGCTGTTTTTGCCGGTGCAAGCAATCCCATCGTGCCGCGATTGCTGCGTATTGCCTTCCACGCCGAGATGATTTCGGTGATGCCCCAACTGCCGAGATAAGGAACATCTACCAAACTTACCAAGAAGTGTTGCCGGCCCTCGGCCAGAAAAGTCTTCACCGACTGTCGCAGCGATTCTTCGCCAATATCGAACCTGCCTGCCACATCCAGTATCAGTACGTCGGAAACGGTCCGTGATTTAATAGTGACCGACATGAAGTCCTCTTATCCTAGTTTTATTGCAAAGGCATCGGATTTGCTCTGAATTGTTTGGAAAAGTTAGGTAATGTTACCCGACGACATAATTATTTGAATTTGATTCCTCGATTTGCTCGGCTATCCTTGCGCCAGGAGCCGATAATGCGCCGCCGATTATTGCGAGAGGGAAACGAAGGAGAAAGCTCCCTCAATGGAGAACAAACCTTTTCCCCAAATGTCTCCCAAATCGTCGAGGGCGGCTGTTATGGGCCGCCCTCACCACCTTCGTGGTCGCCAAATTTCAAATCGCCACCAAATCTCCAGCCTGCATCGCGCCGCTGGATTGCCGTCGCTCTCCTACTGCTGGTAGTCATCATCGGATTTGCAACATGGAGATTTTTGTCGAGAAAGTAGGCGGCTCACTCTGATGCTAAGGCTTGCCGGACCCTCGACCTGCGGAAAGGACTAGACCATCTGCCTGAAGAATAAACGCGAACAATGCACCTTCTGGGGCTCCTGAACCGCCATCATGTAAATCTTTTTTGCCGGTTTTAAGATTGTATGCGGTTATAAAGATGAAGCGTACATGGACGGCAGCGATCCAGCTCGACAGGAGGCGTTTTGATTCGACCGCTAACGAGGCGAACGGTAAAAGGTGAATTACTGCGGAGACGCGCGGAAGTTGAGGACCAAATCAGGGAAATCCTTGATCTGGCCGAAGAGGAAATTCTAAGGCGCGCCGAAGTCTGCGATCCAGGCTCCTCTGAATATCTGAGACCCGAATGCCTTGTCTATTTGATCAGAACGAATCGAGCTAAAGAGACTCGTACCCTGGCAGAGCAGGTTGCTGGCGCCTTGAGCCGACGTTGCATCAAAACTCTGCCGAATCAAATGAGAGGACTTTCGGACCTGGACATACAGGACATAACTGATGAGATCGTTGCCGAGCTTATTCAGCGGATCTTTGACTCTTCGGACAGAGGGGACTATTTGGAGGTCAGTTTCGAGCAAGTTATCAAGAGCATCAGGATTGACGTCTGCAGGAAATATCGAGCGATGCGTTCTGGCCAACGCGCACTCGATGAAAGCATGGGTGCGCCCGAGGAACGATTGGATGTTACGAAGGCAATGCTCATTAAGTCCACTCTGCCTGGTCTGACAGACGGAGAGCTCCTGATCGTCTTCTTACGTCATTTTTGTGGGCTGTCGATTAACGGTAATGAACAGCGGCCGACAATAGTGGAGATTACAAAGCTGTCTGAAAGGACCGTACGGAACCGCCTTGGGTCAGCAGAAGAGAAGTTAAGGAAGGCGATACGTGGATCGCGGGGACAGACCAATGCTTCGTAGTGAGCATAAACATACCGCCCTGGAAGACATTTTTCAGGAATTGCTGACAACCTCCAACAGACCAACAACTCGGCTATTAGCTGAGTTCGTACAACGATACCCGGACTTTGCGAATGAAATACTTTCCTTTGCATCCGAATGGGCCTTGCAGGAATCGATGGGTGAGTCCGAATTGGCTCACGAGATTGACGAGAAGCTTAGTCAAGCCAAGGCTCATAGCGCTTTGAAGGATGCGCTATTCCGGTTTGATCGGAATACAGCCTCGGAAACTGGTCACAACGAAGAGCCAGTTGTTGGTAAGGCGGACGATTTGAAAGCACGTTCGATATCGACCAAACCTCGAGACAATAACAACCAACCCGCAACGATCTTTATACTCGGAGCGGATGCTGAGCACTGCAAGGAACTCAGCAGGATTCTCCAACGACACGTAGCTGCAGACATCATTACGGCCAATAGCGGCACCATCGGTATCACGTCCGAAGAAAAGAACACTGGCGTCCTATACCGCCACCTGCTCAACAAGCTCGAAGACCAGATCCACCGTGCCGAGCTTTTCGGCCAGCTCATTCGTCTGTTCTCATCGTCGTTGAAAACGGATGAACTGCTGGAGCGCGTTGTATCCAAATCTACTGAGGTCCTCGGCGACACATCCTTCGTTGTTCTTTCGGGCGAGGGCGGACAGCTCCACCTGGAAGCCGCATTTTGCACTGACAGCGACCGGCTGATAAAGATGCTTATGACTGCGATCAATCTTGGGGGGCAGGCGATCTACAACGAGCTAATAACGGCTCTTTTGGTGCGGCGCGAATCAGTTCTAATTTCAAATCTGCTGCAGGGAAGGTTGACGTCTGAGATGAGGAGCATTGTCGAAAAGCACGGAATCAGTTCACTGCTCGCGGTGCCGATTCAAACGAAAGAAACTGTGTTGGGTGCGTTCGTTTCGCTGGCGACGGAGTCGAAGGCTTTCACAAGTGACGATGTGGCAACGGCGGTCGCGCTGGCAGATTTTACGGCCATCGCATTGGAGAACGCAGGACTATTCGCACAGCTGCAGCGATCGGCCATTACGGATTCATTAACCGGTGCATATAACACTCGTTTCTTCCATGAAGTTCTGGGACGTGAAACTGCTCGTTCGGATCGCTACAGTACGCCTCTGTCCCTTCTCATGATCGACGTGGATACCTTCAAGCACATCAATGATACGTTTGGCCACGTCGTCGGAAACAAAGTCCTCGCGCAAGTTGCCAGGATTTTAGCGAAGACGGTACGCAATACGGATTTTGTCTTCCGATGTGGAGGCGATGAGTTTGCCGTCATATTGCCCGGCACTGATCTGAATGGAGCAATGCACGTCGCCGAAAAAATTCTGCATAGAGTCGATACAGGTGAAATTTTGGCCTCTATTGGCTATTCCGGGCCGGTAACGGTCAGCATCGGCTTGTCCCAATATCGTAAAGCCGGCCATTTCGAAACACTCGTCGCTGAGGCCGACGAGGCTCTGTACAGGGCCAAGCGATCTTCGAAGAACTGTGCAAGGGCTTTTAGTCCGGCCGAGCACGTCTAGTATCGTCGGAATTCGGTTATTGTTCCGTGTCAGTTCCTTTTATTCCGGCTGTCTCTTCCCTTTATTCCAGGTGTCTCTTCCCGGTTTTCCCCAAAGACATTTTCACGGTTCGGAAGGATGTCTCCTCGTTATGATTCGCCCGTATGCGCCGAAACGCCCGTGGCTACTGGCAACGCGGCATTTCATGAATTTCCCGTAAGAATCGCGTGTTCTACGGAGAGGCAACGTTTGTTGGTTGTGAGGCGTCTAAGCGCGCAGAGGAGAGACCCATGAAATGTCTAATGATGACGGTGTTGCTCAGTGTCGTGACAGCTCCGGCGTGGGCTCAGGAATCTGGAGACGCTCCGGAGCATGGTGTAGCTCGCATCAGCATGATGAGCGGCGACGTGACAGTCCGCCGCGGAGACTCTGGCGAGGACATAGCTGCCGAAGTGAACGCACCGCTGGTGGCGCTGGATCACGTGTTCACAAACCGGGACTCTCGTGCGGAGCTTCAATTCGACTCCGCCAACTTTCTCCGGCTTGCACCAGACAGCGAAGTTCGGCTGGCGGAGTTGGCGGATCACGACTATCTTGTCGAGCTCTCCGCAGGGACGGTGACACTCCGCGTGGTGGACGACTCTGAAGCGCAGACCGAAATCAGCACACCGAACATCTCGATTCGTCCCCGTCAGAAGGGAACCTATCGCATTACCGTTCACGACGACGGCAATACCGAGGTGACAGTGCGCTCAGGTGAGGCGGAGATTTATGTTGGCGGCAAATCCGACCGGCTCGGCGCGGGTCAGACTCTTCTCGTGAATGGCGATGCTTCCGATCCGGAACGCAGTTACGTTCGCGCTATTCCGCGCGACGATTGGGATCGCTGGAACGAAACCCGCGACCGGGATCACAATCGCAGCGACAGTTACAAATATGTGAACCGCCATGTCCATGGTGCGGAGGATCTCTACGGCTATGGCCGATGGGTCTATGATCCGCCATACGGCTGGGTATGGGCGCCTGATGTCAATGACGGGTGGGCTCCATATCGCGTTGGTCGGTGGGTCTGGGTGAATTTCTATGGTTGGACCTGGGTAAGCGGCGAACCTTGGGGCTGGGCTCCTTACCACTATGGCCGGTGGTATCAAACTCCTAGTTACGGATGGGTCTGGTATCCGGGCGAACCCCGGGTCCGCTATTACTGGCGTCCGGCGCTCGTTGTGTTTTTTGGATGGGGAAACAATGTCGGATGGGTGCCGCTGGCACCTCGCGAAGTCTATCGTCCCTGGTATGGGCCGAACCGAACGGTCGTCGTCAACAATACGACGGTTGTAAACAATACGACAGTAGTAAACAACATCAACGTGGTGAACACCTATCGTAACGCTCACTTCGTCTCCGGTCGGAACGGAGTGACCAGCGTGGTCTCTGGAGATTTCGGACGACGAAACATCACCGTTAACAACTTTGTGATTGCGAAGAATCACGATCTCGAACACACAACCGATGGCGGACGTTGGTTACCGAAAGAACCATCGCGTGAGAACCGCCAGTTTTCAAACCGAGTGGCGACCGTACATAAGGCTTCGCATCCAGACGTGGACCGACGGTTTGTGAGCCATCCGGACCGGAGCAACCGCGACTCGAATCAGGCTGGCGGCGAGGGTCGTCCGGAATCTCATGGGGCTGGGCGAGGTAACGCACGAGTCCAACCCAACCCCGACAACGGCCGCGGAGGTAGCGATTCCGGCCGAAACGAGCAGGCGCGCGAGCGGCAGCCGGAGAATAATCGCGGACGAGGCAACGATTCGCCGGCATCGCAGGACGCGCGAGTCCCGCCGAACACAGGCAACGGCCGAGGCAATGATTCCCGGCGAACGGAAACGGTGACGTTTCCGCGAAACGAACAGGGGCGCGGGCCGCGATCGGAGATCAACCGGGGACGTGCGGACGCCTCAGAGCGGCCAGTGCAATCGAATCCGCCGCCCGCGAATTTGCAGAGGACTGATGAAACCCGCCGAGGTGCCGTCGTGGCTCCTCGAAACGACCGTGCACAGCAGCAGGAAACGGGCCGAGGCAGAAATAATGATTTCGTCCGAGCTCCCGTGGAGGCCCGGCCGGAGTCGCCGCGAGAACCAAGAGGGGGGTCAAGTCAGCCTTCAGAAGGCTCCCGCAGATCCGAA
>DATFXZ010000777.1:0-5564 GCA_035315305.1 Terriglobia bacterium
CGAAGGCGCGCTCCCGCAGCGACTGCTTTGGGCAAGTACTGGAACAAAAGATCCAAAGGCGCCCGATACGCTTTACATCGAGAGCCTGGCCTCTCCACTCACAGTGAACACAATGCCCGAGGCCACTCTCAAAGCATTTGCCGACCACGGAAAACTGGGCGCGACGATCCCAGCGAGTGGTGGAGATAGCGAAGCGGTTCTGAACGAGTTCGCCAATGCGGACGTGGACGTGGATGCGCTCGCGGCTCGGCTTCAAGACGAGGGAGCGGATTCATTCGACAAATCGTGGAATGATTTGCTAAAAGTGATTTCATCCAAAAGCGCGGCGCTGCGGACCGCGGCCTGACAAACATGAACGCAAATAGAAAATCACTTACTGAACTCCCTGCGTGGAAACCGCTCGTCGAGCATAGTACCGAGATTAAGAAGCTTCATCTGCGAGAGCTTTTCGCAGAGGAAGCCAAACGCGGCGAACGGTTCACCGGCGAAGCAGCCGGTTTGTTTCTTGACTATTCCAAGAACAGGGCAACTGAAAACACCCTGAAACTTCTCTTGCAACTCGCAGAGGAGTGCGATTTGCGCGGGGGAATTGAGGCGATGTTTCGCGGGGAGAGAATAAATATCACCGAGGACCGCGCCGTGCTCCACGTAGCCTTACGTGCTCCGAAGGATGAAACCATCATCCTCGATGGCAAAAACGTCGTGCCCGAAGTTCACGCCGTGCTCGACAAGATGACGGCCTTTAGTAACCGAGTCCGGAGCGGGCAATGGCTTGGCCACACCGGCAAGCGCATCAGGAACATACTGAATATCGGAATCGGCGGCTCCGATCTCGGGCCAGTGATGGCTTACGAAGCTCTGAAGCATTACAGCGATCGCACGGTCACATTTCGCTTTATCTCGAACGTCGATGGGATCGATTTCGTGGAAGCGACCCGCGACCTCGATCCGGCCGAAACATTATTCATCGTTTCTTCCAAGACTTTCACCACTCTTGAGACAATGACCAACGCCGAGACCGCGCGCGAGTGGTTGTTAAAAGGACTGGGCGGCGATAAGTCTGCGGTAGCCAAACATTTCGTCGCCGTCTCTACCAACACAGAGAAGGTGTCCGCGTTCGGCATTGACACCGCCAACATGTTCGGCTTTTGGGATTGGGTCGGTGGACGCTACTCGATGGATTCAGCCATCGGGTTGTCGACGATGCTAGCGATTGGCCCGGATAATTTTCGAAGTATGCTCGACGGCTTCCATCAGATGGATGAGCACTTTCGCACGGCGCCGTTTGATCGGAACCTGCCGGTTCTTCTAGGGTTGCTCACTGTTTGGTACACCAACTTTTTTGATGCGCAGACGATCGCGGTCCTGCCGTACGAACAGTATCTGAAACGGTTCCCAGCGTATCTTCAGCAACTAACGATGGAGAGTAACGGAAAGCATGTAACGCTCGACGGAAAACGGGTTACCTACGACACCGGTCCGATCTTTTGGGGCGAGCCCGGCACCAACGGACAACATTCTTTTTATCAGCTGATCCACCAGGGCACGCGGCTCATTCCGTGCGATTTCATCGCGTTTGGCCATGCTCTTACGCCGTTAGGACGCCACCACGACATGCTTCTGGCCAATGTTTTTGCACAGGCTGAAGCTCTCGCTTTCGGCAAAACAGCCGAACAGGTAAAAGCGGAAGGCACGCCCGACTGGCTCGTGCCGCATCGCGTGTTTGAAGGCAATCGGCCATCGAATGTTATCCTCGCTGATCGGTTAACTCCCGAAGTGCTCGGCAAACTGGTCGCGCTTTATGAGCACAGCGTCTTCACACAAGGAACCATCTGGAATATCAACTCATTCGATCAATGGGGCGTGGAGCTCGGCAAAGCTTTAGCCCAACGGATCATCCCGGAATTAGAAGCTTCGGACACACCGGAGCTAAAACACGACACCTCAACCAACAACCTGATCTGTCGCTACAGAAAATTGAAGAGAACACCATGACTACTCTTGCCTTGAACAAAGAACAATTGGACAAAATGAAAACGCAGCCAGGCTTCGTAGCCGCGCTGGACCAAAGCGGTGGCAGCACACCCAAGGCCCTGGCCGCTTACGGGATTAAGGAAGGAACGTGGTCCAACGAAGATCAGATGTTCGCGATTGTGCATCAGATGCGAACGCGCATTATTACCAGCCCCAGTTTCAACGGCAAACGGATCCTTGGCGCAATCCTGTTTGAAAATACCGTGGACAGGGACATCAAAGGGCAGCCTTCAGCAGAATATCTCTGGAACGTAAAGCGGGTCGTCCCGTTTCTGAAAGTGGACAAAGGCCTTGCAGACGAGAAAAACGGAGTCCGCTTGATGAAACCAATGCCCGGGCTTTCTGCGTTACTAGACAAAGCGAAAGCCAACCGGATTTTCGGAACCAAGATGCGTTCGTTTGTCGTTCAGGCTGATGCAGCCGGAATCAGCGCGATAATTGATCAGCAGTTCGAAATAGCTTCGCAAATCCTCGCGGCGGGCCTGGCGCCAATAATCGAACCGGAAGTGAGTATTCATTGTCCTGAGAAAGCCAAAGCCGAAGAATTGCTCAAAACAGCCGTAATCGAGAAGCTTAATAACTTAGCACCTGACCAACTCGTTCTTCTGAAGCTTACGCCGCCTGAACAGGACGACTTTTACTTGGATTGCGTGAATCATCCCAACGTGATCAGGGTGCTCGCGCTCTCAGGTGGCTACTCGCGCGAGGAAGCTAACGATCGGCTGCGTCGCAATCGCGGTGTAGTCGCGAGCTTTTCGCGCGCTTTACTCGAAGGACTGACGGCCGACCAATCCGATGTTGAATTCGACGCGCAACTGAATACAGCCATTCAGAGTATCTTTGAAGCATCCACGGTGAAGCGTGGAAGCACGAAACAAACACAGAAGGTTCAGGTGCGCGCGACTGTATAGTAGCGGCGATTAGACCGCTGCGGGCGACGCGGCCAGAGAAATGCGGAGCTAGGTAAACAAGTTATGAAAAACACTACAATGCAACTCGGCATGATTGGGCTAGGCAGAATGGGCGCGAACATGGTGCGCCGATTACTAAGGAACGGACAAACATGTGTCGTGTTTGATCGCTCACCCAAAGTCGTCGACGACCTCGTGAAAGAGAATGCGATCGGCGCTACTTCGCTGGCGGATTTAGTTGCCAAGCTGGATCGACCGCGAGCTATCTGGCTGATGGTTCCTGCGGGGGCCGTCGACGCGACGATTGGCGAGCTGTCTCCCTTATTAGAATCTGGCGATACCATTATCGATGGCGGTAACTCCTATTACATCGATGATATCGAACGAGCAAAGGGGTTGCGCTCGTTAGGTATTCACTACCTCGATGTTGGAACCAGTGGCGGCATCTGGGGCTTGGATCGCGGGTATTGTATGATGATCGGGGGTGAAAAGGAGATAGTTCAACGCTTGGACCCTATCTTTGCAGCGCTCGCCCCGGGCATTGGTAACGTGCCGCGTACTCCTGGCCGCGAAAAGCTCAATGGCACAGCGGAACAAGGTTACCTGTACTGTGGTCCAAACGGTGCGGGGCATTTTGTGAAAATGGTCCACAATGGCATCGAATATGGAATCATGGCCGCCTACGCCGAAGGCATAAGCGTTTTGAAGGCGGCTAATGCGGGAAAACGCCAGAGTGAGGTAGATGCTGAGACGACACCATTGCGCAATCCGGAACACTACCAGTACGACTTCAACTTAGCGGATATTTCTGAAGTTTGGCGACGCGGCAGCGTGATTGCTTCGTGGCTACTGGATCTGACGGCGGGTGAACTGGCTACAGATCCGCAGCTGGCAAACTTCGCAGGCCGAGTTTCGGATTCCGGTGAAGGTCGGTGGACGATTAAGGCGGCGATCGATGAAGGCGTGCCCGTGCCTTCGTTAACCGCGGCTTTGTATGAACGCTTTTCCTCACGAGGCGATGCTGATTTCGCCGACAGACTGCTTTCCGCGATGCGCTTCGGTTTTGGTGGTCATCTCGAAAAGAAACAACCCAAGGCAGCGTGAATCGTACCGATGAGTGCGACACCGTTGTCTTCATCATCCGGAACAGAATCGGCAAAGGCGCAAACCGAAGGGGAGCGTGTGATTCGTCTCGTTATAGCAGATGTTGATGGCACGCTGGTAACGCGAGAAAAGATTCTCACCGAGCGAGCGCGCGCTGCTGTTGCTCAAATGCGCGTTGCCGGGATTGAATTCGCCATCACCAGCGGCCGACCCCCACGCGGCATGCAGATGTTGGTTGAGCCGTTGGCACTCACCACGCCGATCGCTGCGTTTAATGGAGGACTATTCGTCAGGCCGGACCTCTCAGTAATCGAACAGCGCGTGTTGAAGTCTGACGTTGTCGAACCAGCTATCGCCACGATGGAAGCTTATGGACTGGATACATGGATTTACCGCGGCACTGACTGGTTTGTACGCGAACGACACGGTCCGCACGTTGATCGCGAAGAGTGGACCGTAAAGTTCCCGCCCACGGTAGTTCCGAATTTCAATGGCCTGACTAACGATGTCGCCAAGCTGGTAGGCGTGAGCGATAACCTCGAGGCAGTCTGCAAGTGTGAACAAGCAGTGCAGCAACAGTTCGCCGCAAAAGTTAACACGAAGCAATCTAACCCTAAGCGCGAAACGCTG
This sequence comes from Terriglobia bacterium, assembly GCA_035315305.1. Lineage (GTDB taxonomy): Bacteria > Acidobacteriota > Terriglobia > 20CM-2-55-15 > 20CM-2-55-15 > 20CM-2-55-15. Next base: position 4,680 of record DATFXZ010000777.1, read on the forward strand.
GTCTCGGCCGCACGTTCTCAGCCTTATTACCTCGACGTAACTCATCCGGACGCCAACAAAGGCTATGTCGTCCTGCGCTTGTCGAAAATGCTCGGCATTCCCACCGACCAAATCGCGACGATAGGTGATATGCCTAACGACATTGCAATGTTCGAAAAGAGCGGGGTCAGCATCGCCATGGGGCAAGCCAATGACGAGGTAAAGTCTTCGGCTACCTATTCCACCACTTCATCCGAAGAAGAGGGCTTTGCCTCTGGCATTCAGCGTTACGTGTTAAACAAGCGTATTGATTAGAGAACGAAGCTTGCCTGGCCAGGCATATGCTTGGCCAGGTCACGGGTTAATATTCCGCGAATGCGTCGTTAGGATAGCAGTATAACCGGCGCTCGCCTGGCTGCGCCGACGGAATCACGGGATGGCCGCTTGTGTGTGCGTGCTTACTCGCGCGCCGATTCGGCAAGTTGTCGCAACACAACGTCACGCCACATTGCTGGGACGCCCCGACCCGACACTCGTGCTGGATCGAATCGAATCAACCCGCAACTGACTGGCCAGTTCCCCCACCTTATCTAGCCTGAGGAGGCTGTCCCTGGTCGATGGTTCAGCGCGTTCGTCTCGACCTTGTTGCTGTTGTAACTCACGCTTGGAGTCAATTTGCTGCCCTTTTTCTGGGTCGGCTGTGCATATTGAATTCGTTTCCGTCGCTTCGGTGCTCATAAGAGGGCGGCGCAGGGGCGCATCGTTCTAGCCCCGAGAAGAATTGCCACCCCAACGAGTGCAAGGCCTACCACCACCATCGCCGATCCGATAACTAAGCGATTGCGTCCAGCGTAATCAGCCCATTTCTGCCCCACATAGAAGAGGCTGGCGATCAGGAGAACGTTG
>DATFXZ010000778.1:0-2740 GCA_035315305.1 Terriglobia bacterium
CACTACGGTTCCTGGCTCCATGGCCGAAATCGGCGAATCGCGGCGTTACGAACCTGACCCCGAATATTCCTATTCCGCCGAGGACTTTTTGCGACGGGCCCGCGGCGCGCCTCCGCCAGCCACACCCACGCCCCGGCGGCGTGTTACTTCGCCAAGCCTATCGTTTGGGCGCGCCGCTGTGAGGCGTGGCGCCAATGCCGACCCGCTGCTCGGGCAAAAAGTGCGGCATCCGGAGTATGGAGTCGGGACGGTAGTAGGGGTCGAGGGTGAAGACAATGATCGGCGGCTCTCCGTGAGCTTTCCGGGACGCGGCACAAAGAAGTTCATCGAGCGCTATGCGCAGTTACAGCAACTCTAGGGCTCTCGCCCAAGGTGACGGTGTGGACCGTTTCGTGCGTCGAGGTCCTCCGAGCCGCAAGAATCGACGGTCCTCAGGATGACAACGCGCTGACGATCCGCGGGAGCACGCGGTTGCGCCCCGGTGCAAGTCGCGATAGAGTGATTCGCTATCAGTCCCACACTGCGTGTCCAGCCCACAACCGCGATCGACACGTGCCAGGACACGATCGGAGAGCATGGGTGGATCCACAACTCTTTCGGTGCAAGAACATCGATCAGCTCATCTCAGACTCAGAAGATCCTGAAAAACGGTTAAAAAAGACACTGGGCTGGATCAGTCTGACCGCGCTTGGCATCGGGGCCATCATCGGCACGGGCATCTTCGTTCTGACGGGCACGGCCGCTGCTGGCGAGGAAGTTCTGGTTCCTTCCCTGCTGAAAGCGCCGGTGCTTGACGTAATTCTGCATGGGACGCACGCGTTGGGCGCCGCGGGACGACCGGGAGCCGGCCCGGCGATTGCCGTGTCGTTCTTTCTGGTCGCGATCGTCTGCGGGTTCGCGGGACTTTGCTACGCGGAACTGGCTTCGATGATTCCGATCGCAGGAAGCGCCTACACCTACACCTATGCGACGATGGGCGAACTCGTAGCATGGATCATCGGGTGGGACCTGATTCTCGAATACGCTGTTTCGAACATGGCCGTGGCCGTCGGTTTTTCCGCATATGTCAACAGCCTGTTGTACTCTTTCGGCATCCGGCTTCCCGACACATTGAGCACGCCCGCTTACCAACCAATGATCGGCTGGTTGCCGCACTTCAATCTCATCGGCTTCCTCATCGTGATGCTCCTGACGGTGCTCCTGATTACCGGGATCAAGGAGTCGGCCACATCGAACAGCATCATGGTGGGCATCAAGCTTCTGGCGATTTGCATTTTCATCGTCTTCGCTTCTAGGTACATCAACCCAATCAATTGGGCTCCGTTCGCTCCAAATGGCTTCCAAGGAATTCTCACGGGCGGCGCAATCGTGTTTTTCAGCTACATAGGGTTCGATTCCGTTTCCACAGCCGCAGAGGAGTGCAGGAATCCGAAACGAGACTTGCCGCTCGGCATCATGGCGTCGCTGCTCGTCTGCGCCGCCCTGTACGTGGGCGTTGCCGTGGTACTCACCGGAATTCAGCCTTTCCACATCTTCAAAGGCGATGCCGCGCCGGTGGCCACGGCGCTGCACAATATCGGCCTTGACAAACTGCAGCGCTGGGTCACGATCGGCGCGCTGATGGGCATGATCTCATCGCTCCTGGTCTATCAGTACGGCCAAGCTCGAGTGTGGTTCGCCATGTCGCGCGACGGATTGCTGCCTGGGGCGTTCTCGAAGGTCCACCATCGCTTCCGCACCCCGCATTTCGCGACGTGGATTGCGGGTATCGTTGTCGGTATTCCTGCCGGAATTTTTGATATTGGCACTCTGGCCGACCTTTCCAACATCGGGACGCTGTTCGCCTTTGTGCTCGTTGCGGCGGCGGTCCTGGTGCTGCGCAAATCGCAACCGGACCGAGCGCGCGGCTTTAAGGTGCCCCTGGTACCGCTGCTGCCAATTCTGTCGATCATCACTTGCGTTTTGTTGATGGCGAGTCTTACTCTCGAAAACTGGATTCGCTTTTTCGTGTGGATGATCATCGGCCTTGTGATTTACTTTGCCTATAGCCGCCATCGCAGCACGCTGAATCCGGCACCGAGGGCCTAAACCATCGCGTATGACCGCACGCCAAAGGCAGTGGAATCTGAGCAGAAGGACGATTGCCGGCGTACTGGCCGTATGCGGCGGGTTCCTGCCTGCCGAGCTGTTTGCCTGGGGAAGCAACGCCCAGCGACTGATCATTAGTCATGCCGTGGATACGCTTCCTTACGAGATGCGGCCTTTCTTCGAGGCCAATCGAACCTTCCTTATTCAGCACGTCAACGACTCGCTGAATCTCATCGACAAAAATCCGAACGAGCGACTGAATCATTTCATCGAACTCGACAAGTACGGCAAGTTCCCCTTCGAAGCCCTGCCGCGAAATTACAAGGCGGCGCTCGCCAAATACAGCAAGTCCAAAATCGATTCGACCGGCCTTCTGCCATGGCAGATCGGCGTGTACAGCGCGAAGCTGACGGAGGATTTGAGGGCGGGACGCTGGGAAGAGGCCAAGCTCGACGCCGCATTTTTGGCCAATTACGTGGCCGAGTCACACGATCCGTTCAACACAAGCGAGAATTTTGACGGAAGGCTTACGGGCCAGAGCGGGGTAAATGAACGCTTCAACACGGTTTTGATCGACCGCTATGGCTCGTTTTTTCCCCTGAATCCACGCGACGCATTCTTCATTTCTGATCCCACGGACTTTGCCTTTGAC
>DATFXZ010000779.1:0-4347 GCA_035315305.1 Terriglobia bacterium
GCTGATAATTCCGACGGTTCTCATACTGATCGTTGGTGGATACGCCGCATGGCATTACTTCTCCAAATGGGAATCCACGGACGATGCTCAGGTGGACGGTCATATTCATCCGGTAAATGCCAGGGTCGGCGGGACAATTACTGCCGTTAATGTACAAGAGAACCAATATGTCGGTGCCGGTGCTGTACTCGCTCAAATCGACCCCCGGGACTACGAGATTGCCGTTGCGCGCGCCGCGGCAGAGTTAGCGCAGGCTCAGGCCGCAGAGATCGGTGCTCGCGCCGGTCTACCTGTGGCGGCCAGCACCGCAGGAGTGCAGATCACATCTTCGGAAGCAATCGCTGAACGTGCAAAGACCGGCGTGGATATCGCCAATAGAGAGTTGGAGGCGTCGCAAGCACGCTTGAATGCAGCGCAGGCGCGGTTGCGCGAAGCGAAAGCCAATGCGACGAAGGCAAACCGCGATCTCGACCGCATGAAGCAGTTGATCTCGAAAGACGAAATTTCCCAGCAACAGTTTGACGCCTCAGTCAGCGAAGCGGAGGCCGCTCGCGCTGCGGTTGATTCTGCGGACGCCGGCGTCTTGCAGGTACAACACGAAGTCGCAGTCGCGCAGGGGAAAACGGCGCAGTCGCAAGCCGAGCTGCAGCGCGCTCAAGCAGAGGCGCAGGGAGCGAAAACAGCACCACAGCAAATTGTCATCACCAGGGCGCAGGCGCAATCCGCCGAAGCGCGGGCCCAACTTGCCAAAGCCGCGCTCGATCAGGCACGGCTAAACCTGGAATACACGAGTATCAAGGCGCCCGTCGCCGGCATTGTGAGCAAGAAAACGGTCGAGTCCGGTCAGGTGGTTCAGCCGGGCCAACCTTTGATGGCGATAGTTCCGTTGGGCGACATCTGGGTAACCGCAAATTTCAAAGAGACACAACTTGCGGACATGCGGGCGGGCCAGCGCGCGACCGTCTCAATCGATGCTTTCGACGGTCGCGTTTTGAATGCGCACGTCGACAGCATCGCCTCCGCAACGGGGGCGAAATTCAGCCTGCTCCCGCCGGAGAATGCGACGGGGAATTATGTGAAGGTCGTCCAACGTATCCCTGTGAAACTCGTTTTCGATGAAGGGCAGGATCCCGAGCACCAATTACGCCCGGGCATGTCGACGGTCGTGAAGGTGCGTGTGAAGTAGCTATGGAAGAGGTAAATCCCTCCGTTCCTCAGATCAATCCCTGGCTCATCGCGGTAGCCGTGATGTTTGGCACTTTCATGGAAGTTCTCGACACTACTGTCGTGAACGTTTCGTTACCGCACATCGCGGGCAGCCTTTCCGTAACTCCGGAAGAAGCAACGTGGGCGCTGACTTCATATCTCGTGGCAAATGCGATCATCCTCCCCATCACAGGCTGGCTTGCGAGTTTTTTCGGGAGAAAGCGATTGCTCATGTTTGCCGTCGTGGGGTTCACGGTTTCATCGTTCATGTGTGGTTTCGCGCCGAACCTTGCCTGGCTCGTGATCTTCCGCATCATACAGGGACTAACGGGCGGTGTTTTGCAGCCCGTTTCGCAGGCGGTCATGCTTGAAGCATTTCCTGCTGCACAGCGCGGAAAAGCCATGGGTTTTTGGGGATTGGGAATTGTAGTAGCGCCGATGCTCGGCCCGGTCCTAGGCGGCTGGCTTACGGATAATTACTCCTGGCGATGGGTGTTCTACATCAACATTCCCGTTGGCATTGCTTCCATCATCATGACGAAGCTTTTCATCTTTGATCCACCGTACCTCCGCCGCGCAACAAATAAGGTGGATACATGGGGTATCGGCATGCTGGCGGTCGGAATCGGAGCACTTCAGATCCTGCTCGACAAAGGGCAACAGGAAGATTGGTTTTCATCCAACTGGATAACATCTCTGGCCATCATTTCGGTCGTCACACTAGTGCTGTTCATCGTTCATGAATTGCGCACGAGCGATCCGGTCTTGCACCTGCGCGTTTTCAAGGAAAGAACGTACGCGACCGGAGTGTTTCTCATGACGATGCTTGGTTTCGTCCTTTATGGAAGTCTGGTGCTGCTTCCGCTGTTTTTGCAGACGGTGCTTGGATACCCCGCTATCGAAGCTGGAATTGCCATGGCGCCGCGAGGTCTCGGATCCTTCATCGCCATGCCGATCGTCGGCTTTCTTACCGCGAAAGTCGATCCGCGCAAGTTGCTGACCGTGGGCCTGGTCGGAGGTGCGACATCGCTTTTTGCGTTGGGATCGATCAACCTGCAAGTAGGCTACTGGGACATTTTCTGGCCCCAGTTCGTCCAGGGACTGTCGATGGGCTTAGTCTTCGTGCCATTGACGACCATAACAATGAGCCTGATCGCCCGCGAGGAGATGGGGAACGCGACCAGCCTCTTCAATCTCATGCGAAATCTGGGCGGCAGTGTCGGAATTGCAGCGATCGCCACCATGCTGAGCCGCAATACTCAGCAGTGGTACAACATTCTGGGCGCTCATGTAAGCGCGTTTGACACGCGCATTACTACGCTGCTCGGCCAGATTCGCGGCGGGTTCATGGCAGGAGGAATGGACTTCACGACCGCTACCCATGCCGCGTACACTGCGCTCTCCGGAATGGTTAGCCGGCAAGCGGTCATGGTTGCGTTCGTTCAGTTGTTTAGAATGTTGGCCGTCGTATTTGCTGTCGTCATCCCGCTTGTGTTCATAATGCGAAAACCGAAGCCGGGTCGACCTGCGGCTCCGGCGCATTGATGGCGGCATGTCTTTATGTTTAGATAGGCGCAATGGAAATTCGCATTGTTATCTTTCTCGCCTTTGTCAGTGTCACTCTCATTACCAACACCCTGCTGATTCTTTTCGCCTACAGGGCCTTAGCTGGTATGACCACGAAAGTAACCGCAACAGTCGCCGAATTAGGTAAAAGCAGCGAGACGAGAGAACTGATCAACTCATTGCACGCCGCTGCTGAGAATGCTGCATCAGTGACGGAATCGGCGAAGCTGAAGGTTGCAGCGTTCACGACCGTCCTAGATCGCGTCCAGGAAAACTACCATCGCAACCTCGATGCTGCGGATTCGAGACTTGAAAAAGTCGCCGTGAACGTCGACAACGCTTCGCAAAGGGTGCGGGACGCCATCGCGAAGCCGGCATTCACAGTTGCCTCGTTTTCAGCCGGGTTCGTCAAAGTTTTGGGCGATGACGCCTTTTGGCGATCACCTTCATCGAACAGGTAGCTCGGCCAGCTTATGATTTACCGCGAAGAGCGCGAGCTCCAGTCGATTAGATACTCCCAGCTTGTCGAATATACGCGTGAGATGGTGTTTAACCGTGCATTGGCTGATCGAGAAGGTTGCTGCAATATCCTTATTCGTCTGACCCTCTAGAATCGCGCCGATTACCTGCAGCTCGCGCCGCGTGAGACCAAATCGTGGCCGCTCGAAAATGGCCATTTCCTCACCCGATGACGGCAGAGCATTGGTCATCGCAGTGGATTCGGCCGATATTCTATCGGCGAGATCGTTCAGCATATCGCGCACGACACTCAACTCCGAATTGCAAATCGACACTCTTCCTGCTGAACTGACCACGAACTCATCCATCCAACGTTGATTTCCCGCTGTGCGGAGAATGACAACGTGTGAAGCAGAACCAGAATTTTCCAGATGTTCAAGAACCGAAGACGCTGATGGCGGAAGATCTTGAGCCAGCAACAAGACATCGGGTCGCAACAGCTGGGTCAGAATAATGGTTTCGTTGGTGTCTCTGGCTTCGCCCACAACACTCAGCCGCGGTGATCCCTCGAATAGCTGCTGAAGGCTTACACGAAACCACCATTGAGCTTTTGCGATGAGGATACGTACAGCGTCGTGTGAGGCTAAGCGCGTGTTGACAATTTCACTGACATTTCTTTCCATTTCCTAATCCTTGGTATCGTCGCTTCCCGATTCGACCGGAAAGCCGTCGCCATCTTTGTTCGGCAACATTCGACTAGTACTGTCGAAGACGCGCAGCCAATTAAAGCGAGTTTCAAAGCAGAAAGCATCGTAGGTTGGTGCCAATTTTGCAGGGCACGATAGTGCCGACGGTTTCCTTCGGCGGACTCAAACGATTTGATCTTCGCGTTCCCTCGAAGAGCGAAACGGCACTTCTGTCCTATTCGCCGCCTCGTGTCTAAATAGGAGAATTCGGCCCACGGAAAAAGATGTTGCGCGTAAATACGGTTTCTTCCGGGGTGAGCAGTTACGAGTTTGATGATGGCGCCATTCTTTTTGTCGAGCACACAAGAGAACTTCTTCGTCTTAATCCCACTGGAGCTGTGATCTGGCAGGGTCTTCGCGCCGGCCTTTC
>DATFXZ010000780.1:0-6167 GCA_035315305.1 Terriglobia bacterium
GTCGCTCGTGAGGTTGGTACCGAAGGAAAACTGGGTGGTCAGGCACAGGTGAAAGGCGTCGCGGGGACGTGGAAGGACCTTACCGACAACGTGAACTTCATGGCGAACAACCTGACCGCTCAGGTCCGTAACATTGCGGAAGTGACGACCGCGGTAGCAAACGGTGACTTATCCAAGAAGATTACGGTGGATGTTAAGGGAGAAATTCTCGAGCTCAAGGACACCATCAACACCATGGTGGACCAGTTGAATTCGTTCGCATCGGAAGTAACGCGTGTTGCCCGAGAAGTCGGTACAGAGGGAAAGCTCGGGGGGCAGGCATACGTGCGAGGCGTTGGCGGGACATGGAAGGACCTCACGGACAATGTGAACTTCATGGCATCGAACCTCACCAACCAGGTCCGTAACATCGCTGAAGTGACCACGGCCGTCGCGCGCGGCGATCTGTCCAAGAAAATCGCCGTTGACGTCCGTGGCGAGATTCTGGAACTGAAGAACACCATCAACACGATGGTGGATCAACTGTCCTCTTTTGCGTCGGAGGTTACGCGCGTAGCTCGTGAAGTCGGCACGGAAGGCAAGCTTGGTGGTCAGGCGGAAGTGAAAGGCGTAGCGGGTACGTGGAAAGACCTTACCGATAACGTGAACCTGATGGCGTCGAACCTGACCAACCAGGTGCGTGGTATCGCGAAAGTCGTAACGGCAGTCGCAAACGGAAATCTCAAACGCAAACTCGTACTCGACGCCAAGGGTGAAATCGAAGAACTGGCCGAAACGATCAACAATATGATCGACACGCTGGCAACATTCGCCGAACAGGTCACGACCGTGGCGCGTGAGGTGGGCACCGAAGGAAAACTTGGCGGTCAAGCGTCCGTTCCTGGCGCCGCCGGAACGTGGAGAGACCTCACAGATAACGTGAACCGCATGGCCGCTGCCCTAACGACACAGGTACGCGCTATTGCAGAAGTCGCAACTGCTGTGACCAAGGGCGATCTATCGCGTTCCATTGCAGTGGACACGGCAGGCGAAGTCGCTACCCTCAAGGACAATATCAACGAAATGATTCGTAACTTGCGCGAGACTACCGATAAGAACACCGCGCAGGACTGGCTGAAGACGAATCTTGCAAAGTTCACACGTTTGTTGCAAGGACAGCGTGACCTGCTGGCAGTCTCTCGGCTCATTTTGTCAGAATTGGCTCCGCTGGTTTCGATGCAGCACGGCGTTTTCTACTTCAATGAAGGTGGTGATGGAGCAGAAGCCGACCTCAAGCTGCTTGCCAGTTATGCGTATCGCGAGCGGAAGAACATCGGGAGCCGGTTTAGTGCCGGTGAAGGATTAGTGGGACAGTGCGCGTTCGAGAAAGAACGTGTCTTGCTCACCGACGTCCCACCTAACTACATCCAGATCAGTTCCGGTTTAGGCGGAGCGCCCCCGCTGAACATCGTCGTCCTGCCGGTCTTGTTCGAAGGCCAAATCAAGGCGGTAATCGAACTGGCGTCGTTCCAGCGATTCAGTGAGATTCACCTGACGTTCTTCGATCAGCTGATGGAATCGATCGCCATCGTCTTGAACACGATCGCGTCGACGATGAGAACGGAAGAATTGCTGAAGCAATCGCAGACGTTAGCCACCGAGTTACAGACGCGGCAGGCGGAACTGACGGAAACCAACGGGCGCTTGCAGGAACAAGCAAAAACGCTTCGAGAATCCGAAGAGCGCCTGCGCCAACAGCAGGACGAGTTGCAGCAGACGAACGAAGAACTGGAAGAAAAAGCGAACCTGCTCGCCAAACAAAACCTCGAAGTCGAACGCAAGAACCAGGAAATCGAACGAGCCAGCCGTGCCTTGCAGGAGAAGGCAGAACAACTCACGATCACATCCAAATATAAATCTGAATTCATGGCAAACATGTCGCATGAGCTGCGAACTCCGCTCAACAGCATGCTGATCCTGGCGAAACTTTTATCGGAAGGTGAAGACCTCACGGAAAAACAACGTGAGTTCGCTCGTACGATCTACTCATCCGGTTCTGACCTTCTCGAATTGATCAATGAGATTCTCGACCTGACGAAGGTCGAATCCGGAATGATGGAGGTTGAAGTCGGACGGATGATGTTTAATGACCTGTGCGGCTATGTTGACCGGACCTTCCGTCAAGTTGCGCATGACAAGGGACTGGAGTTTACCATTCACGCCGATCCCGCGCTGCCCCCTGCAATCTATACCGATCAACGGCGGCTGCAGCAGGTTCTGAAGAATCTGCTTTCGAATGCGTTTAAATTCACGGAACGTGGCAACGTTTCCATCCGAGTCTATCCTGCGAAAGGCGGGTGGAATCCGGACAACAAAATTCTTAACAATGCCGAACTGGTCGTCGCCTTTTCCGTGAAAGACACCGGGATCGGAATCGCGCCAGACAAACATCGGATCATCTTCGAGGCATTCCAGCAGGCCGACGGCGCAATCACGCGGCGGTATGGTGGAACTGGCCTCGGTCTCTCGATCAGCCGCGAGATAGCATCACTTCTTGGCGGGGAGATCCAACTCGATAGCATCGTCGGTGAGGGGAGCTTGTTTAGCTTGTATCTGCCCCTGTCCTATGAGGCAGACCTTAAGAAAGGACGGCGTGCGACGCCTCAACTCGAAGACCTGATAGCGCCCACGGGACAAATCGAAGCCGAACGGCTAGTGATGCAGAGCGTCCTTGAGGATGATCGATCCAACCTGGAACCAGGTGATCGAACACTGCTCATCATCGAAGACGACCTCACGTTTGCAAAGATCCTGATGGAAATGGCCCGCGAACGCGGATTCAAAGTCCTTGTAGCGGCTCGCGGCGATGCGGGCCTGGCGCTGGCTCGGCAATACGCACCCAGTGCAATTACACTGGACATCGAGTTGCCGGGCATGGACGGGTGGAGCGTCCTCGACCGGTTGAAGCACACCAAAACGACACGGCACATTCCCGTTCACATCATTTCCGTCGCGGAAGAAAAACAACGAGGACTGAAGATGGGCGCGATTGCGTTCGAGAACAAGCCTGTGACTCCCGAAGCGCTTCGCGAAACGGTTCGCAATATCGAAAACTTCGTTCAGCGGGGCGTGAAGAGTCTGCTGGTAGTCGAAGACGACAAGACCGCTCAACAGAGCATCGTTGAACTGATCGGTGATGGCGACGTCGAGACGGTCGCAGTCGGTACAGCCGAAGAGGCCCTGAGCGCTCTTCGCAACAAGCGTTTCGATTGCGTCGTGCTGGATCTCGGACTTCCCGACATGAATGGATTCGACCTGATGGAGCGAATTAAGATGGAAGCCGGCAATATTCCGATCATCATCTATACCGGTAAAGACCTGAGCCTGCGAGAAGAGACAGAACTCCGTCGCCTGGCGCAAACGATCATCGTGAAGGACGTTCGTTCGCTGGATCGATTGCTCGATGAGACCGCCCTCTTCTTGCATCGCGTTGAAGAGAACCTGCCTGAGCCGAAGCGTCAGATGCTTGAACAGATCCGGAAGAAAGATCCGGTCCTCGCGGGTAAGAAAGTACTCATTATCGATGATGATATGCGGAACATATTTGCCCTTACGAGTCTTCTCGAACGTTACGACATGCAAGTAACCTACGCCGAGAACGGCAGGGACGGAATAGAGGCATTGAAAAACTTACCGTTCATCCACGTCGTGCTGGTCGATATCATGATGCCCGGAATGGACGGCTACGAAGCCATGCGGCTGATACGAGAGATGCCGGAGTTCAGACAAATTCCACTGATTGCTCTTACTGCGAAAGCAATGAAGGGCGATCGTGAAAAATGCATCGAAGCCGGCGCGTCGGATTACATTACAAAACCTGCAGACAGCGAGCAGTTGCTGTCCTTGTTGAGAGTGTGGCTATTTAAGTAGACGTCGGCTTTAGCCGGCGCCGGTACGAAAGCAGTTTTATGTTTGCAGCACAGCCAGCCCGATCGGTCGAGGACATCGAGCTTGAACTCTTGCTGGAGGGCATTTTTCGCCAGTACGGATTCGACTTCCGGAACTACGCGCTCTCTTCGCTGAGACGTCGCGTGCTGAACTTCATGCGTCAGGAGAGCATCAGCACCATCTCACTGCTCCAGGATCGAATTCTGCATGACCACTTATGGCTGGAGCGGTTTTTGTACGCATTGTCTGTCAACGTCAGCGCGATGTTTCGTGATCCTCACTTCTACCGGACCCTCCGAAAAGAAGTCGTTCCATTGCTACGAACCTATCCGTTTGTTCGGATCTGGCTTGCGGGCGTCTCGATGGGAGAGGAAGTGTATTCGCTTTCGATTCTGTTGCAGGAAGAAGGTATTTACGACCGATGCCGCATTTATGCGACCGATATTAACGATGCGGTGTTGAAGAAAGCGAAGGAGGGTATCTATCCGATAGAGCTGATGCAAACATACACGAACAACTATATCAAGGCCGGTGGAATCCAGGCTTTTTCGGATTACTATACGGCTGCCTATGATCGCGTGATATTGAAGTCATCTCTGAGAGAGAATGTGGTGTTTGCTCAGCACAATCTCGCATCGGATTCCTCGTTCAATGAATTTCAGGTAATCCTTTGCAGGAATGTGATGATCTACTTCAATCGCCAACTGCAGGCTCACGTCCATCATCTTTTGCACCAAAGCCTGGTGATGTTCGGTGTGCTTGGGATGGGTGCAAAGGAGACATTGAAGTTTAGTCCCCACGAACACGAATACGCAGAGATCGATCACGCCTCCAGGCTGTACCGGAGAATTGCTTGATGCCCTTTCAATTTGTTGCAGTAGGCACTTCGTTTGGCGGCTTTCATGCCTTGAAGACCGTCTTGGGCGGATTACGAAACGATTTTCCGCTCCCCATCGGCGTCGTTCAACATCGGAGCCATGAAGACTCCGAAGCGTTCGCGCCGCTTTTGGCGAATTACACGCCATTGCCGGTGCTGGAAGTCGCGGACAAGGAACCGATCCGAGAAGGTCATGTTTACGTCTGCCCTTCTAACTATCATCTTTTGGTAGACGGCGATCACTTCGCGCTTTCCATCGATGCTCCAGTTTTCCACGCGAGACCCTCGATCGACGTGTTTTTTGAGTCGGCAGCTGACTCTTTCCAAGAGAGAGTCGTTGGTGTACTACTCACTGGAATGAGTAAGGATGGTGCTGCCGGCCTGCGGCGAATCAAGGAAAATGGCGGCTACGTTATGGTTCAGGACCCATCGGAAGCGGTGGGTCGCATCATGCCGAAAGCGGCGATTGCTTCCGTTGCAGTGGACGAGATCCTCCCTCTGGAAGAAATCGCGCCTTCTCTCAGGGCGTTATGTGTTGGTCAAAGGACCGTAGTATGAACGAAGACAAGGTGAGCATTCTGCTCGTTGATGACCACATCGAAAACCTCGTTGCTCTCGAAGCAATCTTGACTGATCTCGAACAGAATCTTGTCCGCGCGGAATCGGGTCTCGATGCATTGCGGCTTTTGTTGAATCAAGAATTCGCGCTGATCATTCTCGACGTCGATATGCCGATCATGAACGGCTTCGAAACAGCCGCTCTCATTCGTCAACGCGAGAAATCGCGGCATACTCCAATCATCTTCTTAACCGCAATCAACAAGGCCGAGCAGCATGTCTTTAAGGGGTATTCGCTCGGCGCAGTAGATTACCTGACCAAGCCGTTTGTGCCCGAAGTCCTGCTCGCAAAAGTAACGGCATTTGTCGAGCTTCACAAGAAATCCGTAGAAGTCAAACGCCAGTCGAAGTTACTGCAGCAGATGGTGTCAGACCTTGCGAAGAGTAACGATGAAATCCGAAAGTTGAATGTCGAGCTGAAGTCTGAACGCGATTTCGTATCGACTGTATTGGACAGCGCCGAAAGCATCGTCGTCGTGCTGGATGCGTCATACAGGATTGTGCGCGCAAGCCGCGCTTTTGAGCGGACGCTGGGTTATTCCCACGATGAGGTGCAAGGACAGACGCTCAACTCGTTCTTCGTTGCAAGCGAATCATTAGAAAGCACAGCTGAGTCTGAAAATTATTGGCGCTCGAAGGATGGATCAGTCCGCCTGATTGCGTGGTCCAAAACGACGCTGACGGCCAATCACGTGATCCTGACCGGCAATGACATCACGGAACGCAAGCGCACTGAGCAGCAGCG